>DASXMZ010000105.1:0-1501 GCA_036495385.1 Mucilaginibacter sp.
AATTCGTATGAATTATTCGATATAATCCCTGAAAATTACCTGAAGGCTTTGTTTGTATAAATATTTATTTTTTTAATATTTACTCTTAATATATCAGTATACACAGTGCAATACTCAATATCCCCATACTTAAATATATTACCCGGTTGTTGAAATGCAGGTTAAAACGAAAAGAAATAATCTTTATACTGATGCCGGTCGGACAGGCAAGATTCTGCGTAATCGAGTGCACCGCTTTTTTGCAGTTCATCCAGTTTTTGCTTTACCGGTAAGTAGTTTGTTTCGCCGGGGATATCTAAAGCGAAATATTTATTAATTTTTTCAGATTTACAGCCCAGCTGTTCAAAAATTTCCCGGATAACGTCCACGTCAAATCCATCAGCCATTATAATAACATGAATGGTTGAATTCCCTGAGAATTGAATTGTTTTGCGATAGGTTAGCACCCCTTCTGACGCTTTAAATTCTGCCCATACAACATCGCCCGATGTCACCTTTGGGATGTAAAAGGGGGGGCCATCCAATTTGTAATAGCCTTTTTCGGAGTCAACAATTTCAGCTGGTATTGTTTCTGCGGTTTCGTCCTCCAGGATTTCGCTAAAAGTGCGGAACAATATTTTTACTGAATTATCTTTGGGCACCGGTACTAAGTATTAAATTAAAGAGTCTTTTCAATTATAACCTGAGGTATATTTTGTTCTTATCCAATATTTTTCCAAAAGTCCAGCAAACAAGCATATAGCAAATGGCGAATAATAACGAGCCGATTGCACCCGGAGCTATAACCTGGAAAAATACCTGGTTTATCCAGCCGTAAAAATTGGTGCTAGCGCTTATATGGATTCTTAAAAGTAACACGACAAAAAGCTCGGAAAATAAATAAACCGGTAGCGGGTTTTTACCCACGGTGGTAAAAAAAGAAGTCCAGTTACCCTTATTCCAGTTTAGTATTTCGATAACATAAATTAATGCTGAAATAATTACCAGGTCGATACCCACGGTTAACAGTACAAACGGGCTTGTCCATAATTTTTTGCTGATAGGGAATGACATGTTCCAGCAAAGCGCAAGGAAAATAAACAAAAATCCGTACAGCATTAATTTTGAGATGGTTTCGTACCCTTTCCCTTTTTCCTGTATGAACTTCCCGGCGTAATAGCCACAAATTACATTTACAATTGAGGGTAACGTACTCAAAAAGCCTTCGGGATCAAAAGCTACTCCTTCGCCATGGTAAAGGTGCGCGTCGCCCAAAGCCCATTTATCAAGGTAGGTGCCCGCGTTGGTCAGCATGCCATATGGCGCAGCCGGATCACCGTAAATAAGTAACAAAAACCAATAACCGAATAAAAGCAGTACGCTGATTACTATAATAGCAGTTTTTGAAGAAATATAACGGATCATCAGCGCGGCAAAAAGATAACAAAGCGCTATGCGTTGCAAAACGCCCAAAATACGGGTTTGACTGATTGGCTCTATTGACCATTTACCATTGATATGA
>DASXMZ010000106.1:0-2584 GCA_036495385.1 Mucilaginibacter sp.
TCCAGCAGGCAACCGGACCGTTATCTGTGATGGCTTCGGTTAATACCCTTATAAACTCATTAGGCTGAGGCTGGTCTGCACCAAAGCCTTCATACATATCTATCATGGGCAATACAGTCTCTGCCTCATCCATTTGCAAAATGATCCCATAAACATAATCATTACTATCGGGGTCTAACGTGGCAGCCGGGTATTCTCCAATTTCATATAAACTTCCTCTCACCTTCCCTTTTGAAAAAAATCTGCTGTTATCCCGCAGAAAGATCCCATACTTATTATCTTCATCCAGTAAAGTACCGTATACAAAAAGTTTGGTATTCATATTAAGATAGCTGAATTATTTGTGCTCAATTTTAGCAACAGTTAAACAATATACCAACTATAACTTTAAGAAACAATACTTTTGACTGAGATTATTATCTAACTTGTAACATCTTTTATCGTATTAACTAACTATGGATAAACAACAAATCATATCCTATATAAAGGAAAAAAATGTTCAAAAAATAAAGTTCGCTTTCGCCGATATCGATGGAATTTTACGGGGAAAGATCATAAGTACACAAAAATTTATAGACGGTTTGCAGGACGGGTACGGTTTCTGCGATGTGGTTTTTGGATGGGACAGCAACGACGCCTGTTACAATAATGTTGAGTTAACCGGATGGCATACAGGGTATCCCGACAGGCCATGCCGGGTCGACCTGTCAACTTTTAGAACCATACCGTGGCAAGAAGATATTCCGTTCTTTGTGGCAGATTTTAGTAAGGCCGATGGCGGCACTATACCTGCATGCCCACGGAGCCTATTAAAAAAAATAACAACCGAGTGTGAAGACATGGGGTTTCATCCAGAATTCGCCCAGGAATTTGAATGGTTCAACTTTAAGGAAACATCACAATCTCTGCAGGAGAAAAGCTTTACCCATCTACAAACCCTTACACCAGGCATGTTTGGATATTCTATCCTCAGGCCCTCACAAAACAGTGGTTTTTATTACGATCTGTTCAATTTACTCGAGAAATTTAATATTCCCCTTGAAGGGCTTCACACTGAAACAGGTCCGGGAGTTTATGAAGCAGCTATTACACATGATCATATTATACAGGCGGCTGATAAAGCTGTGCTATTTAAAAATGCAGTAAAAGAAATAGCATCCATGCACGGCATTATGGCCTCGTTCATGGCTAAATGGAATGAAAACCTGCCTGGCTGCAGCGGGCATATCCATCAAAGCCTATGGGACAAGCATCGCAAAACAAGTTTATTTTATAGCGCTGATAATGAATATAATATGAGCGAAATGCTAAAGCATTACTTAGCAGGTCAATTATATTGTTTACCCTATATTTTGCCGCTTTATGCTCCTACCATTAACAGCTACAAAAGATTAGTAGAAGGAGCCTGGGCGCCTACTACCGTTACATGGGCAGTGGATAACCGTACCACAGCGATCCGTATTCTGCATCCCTCTGAAAAATTGATGCGTTTGGAGACACGTATTCCGGGATCGGACAGTAATCCATACCTCGCCATGGCGGCTGCATTAGCATCCGGCTTGTACGGAATAAAAAACAAATTACCTTTGGACATTAAACCAACCAGGGGTAACGGCTACCAGGATAAAGGGAATGGCGTATTACCTGCAAACCTTCATGAGGCTACTATGGCAATGAGAAATTCGAATATTGCCAGTGAGCTATTCGGGGCAGATTTTGTTGAACATTTCACGCAAACCCGCTTGTGGGAATGGAAACAATATTCAAAGAGTGTAACTGATTGGGAGTTGAAGAGATATTTTGAAATAATCTGAACCACGATTAAACAGATTAAAAGATTTTCAGGATAAGTATGCCAGATCAACTTAGGTACGAAGATATAACCCATAAAATTATAGGGTGTGCTATGACGGTTCACACTGCTTTAGGCAATGGATTTCAGGAAATTATTTATCAAAGGGCACTAGAAATTGAACTGACCCAACAAGGAATTTCGTTTGAACCAGAAAAAGAAATGCCAATCTATTACCGCAACATAAAAATTGGCACCAGGAGGGCTGACTTTTTTGTTGGCGGCCTGATAATGGTCGAACTCAAAGCCATCATTCAACTAGAAGATGTACATTTGGCACAAGCCATAAATTATCTTGAAGCGTATAATAAGGAGATCGGTTTGCTTATTAATTTTGGCGGTCAATCATTAACCTTCAAGCGATTATTTAATAAAAAATATAAACTTAATTAGGACTAATTATCCTGTTAATAATTAAATCCCTTCAATCCCGGTTCTAAATGGACTATGATTTTATACTAAAAAAGGCCTGGGAAGGCTATGATGCTTCTAAAACTATCCGCGATATTGAGGATATCAGTGCGATGGTATCCACTAACCATGTTTTCAAAATAACATTTGATGATGATGATATTATCATCGCCAAACTATCGCATTTTGGGAAGTATGAGTATTTTAAAGAGGACCACCGGATAATTCACAGCTTGTGTAATAACCTGCTCTACCCTTTCGAGAATGTTTTATCCAAATCCCTGCTAAAAAATAACAGGGTTTATATTTATCGGCATAGGC
>DASXMZ010000107.1:0-4014 GCA_036495385.1 Mucilaginibacter sp.
ATAAAACAACACCCGGCTATTAATTCCTCTTTCCAGGGCGACAAGATCCGTTTCAACGAGCATGTTCATATTGGTGTTGCAGTTGCTGTAGATGAAGGTTTGCTTGTGCCTGTTATCCGTTTTGCGGATGGTAAATCATTGAGCCACATTTCTACCGAGGTAAAAGAATTCGCACAAAAAGCCAAAGGAAAAAAATTACAGCCACCTGAAATGGAAGGTTCTACCTTTACCATATCAAACCTGGGCATGTTTGGCGTTGATGAGTTTACTGCTATTATTAACACACCTAATGCCTGCATCCTTGCTGTTAGCGGTATACAGCAGGTTCCGGTTGTTAAAAATGGCGCGGTTGTACCCGGCAATGTTATGAAAGTAACATTAAGCTGCGACCACCGTGTGGTTGATGGCGCCACAGGTGCGGCATTCCTGCAAACCCTGAAATCATTGCTGGAAGAACCAGTAAGATTATTGATATAGAAAAAATTGTCATTGCTGGGGAGGAACGACGAAGCAATCTCGTAGCTATGCATGTCCGTTAGGAAAGGCGACGAGATTGCCACGCTATCGCTCGTATGACAAGTTTTATTATTTTTAAACGGTGATGGTTTTAAACTCATCACCGCTTTTGTTTAAAGTGCCTCGCATAGATATTTAAGGAAATTTATATAAAACCCCCAACGCTAAACCTTCAGTTCCCTGTACGCTTGAAGAAGTGTTTTTATCATAAAGGAACGTTCCGTTTATGGTAACCGCGATCAGCCGGTTTACTTTTGCAGTAATTATGGCATCCACGCGATGGCCGATATAAGCCAATGGCTGCTGGTACGGGATAAACAAAGCATAGCGCAAATTTAAATGCAGATTTTTCATCAGGTCCTTATCAATAGCGACTACGGCCTGAAATGCAAGTTGATTTTTAACAGTGTGCCCAATCGGTACGCCGTAATTTGTAGACTGGTTATGGTAAATAGTAGTATCCAAAACAAAGGTTTGGCGGGCGGTTCCGGTTCCTAAACGTAAGTCGAAATATTTTACCGGCTTATATTCAAAACCAAGCGATTCCGTAAGATAGCCCGGTGACATAAAATTGGAAATGATGTAAGGGTTTTGTGCTTCGGTTCCATCGGGATTGTTATAGTTAAATCCTTTTGAAAATTGCGATTCGAATGTTACGGAAGCAAAAAAGAACCAGTGTTTCGACAGTTGCGATGCAATCTTGTTATCATAAAATATCCGGTCGTTCGTTTTTCGCGATCCCTGTCCTTTGTTCTTTGAGATGCCGTAAATCAGGTTCAGTTCTGTTGTATAATCAAAAGGCGTTTTGTTGTATTCGGCCTTAAAGTCGAAGTTCGACCCAAGCGCTATGGCACTTATTCCCCCGGCGCTGTAATTGTTTGTAAACGCAGATTGGCTAAAGTTGAGGCCAAAGATCAGGGATTTATGCCAATAGCTTACTTTATAATCAAGGAATGAGACGGGGATTGGTTCTTTATGTATTTCTATTGGCCTGTAACGAAGGGGGATTGCATTTTTGCCCGGCTCAACCCTGTACTTATTGAGCAGGTTGGTGTCTATTTTAAGGCTGTCTTTTTTAAGCGAGTCTGTTTTTTGCGCGGTTGCGGAAAGGAAACAAATAAATGATAACAACACAATTAAACCAGGGGTGGTTTTTAACATACTATTTTATAAATTATATTGATAAACCTTGCTTACGGCGTACACAAGGTAAGCAGATTAACCAATGTTTCACATGTTCAGTTAGTTAGATTCTTCCTTAAAGAACGCTGCCAAATTTATCATATATTATTTAATTACCTTAAACTATAAGCGGAAAGTTACGTTTACTGGTTATTTACTTTTCAAGGGTTGTAAGGAATATGTTCGCGAATTCCGTAAAAATCTCTTCAGGTCGGCGCGTATCAACGATATAAATTCATATTCACTTGCCGTCTCTATCGTATAATAGCCGGGCCGGTACCTCTGCATAAAAGCGGTTAACCTTTCGTCTTTTAACCCGGTAATTTTCCCTACAAAAGTTCTGTTAAAACGATAGTCGATTACATTTTGCCGGTAATCGTTTTCAATTATTTGCCTCAGATGCTCCGCATTTCGCCCGCTCCGGCTTAATGAATTATATATCGCGTCGATACTCAGCCCAGCGCCACCGCTTGAGGGGGTTGACAGGAAATCGCGGTAAGCCAATGAGCCATATATTTTAGTGAAGTCTTGTTTTGTTGCCTCTAACCGTTTTTCGGGACTAAGCAAGGTATCATGAATGGTAACCTCTCTGAGTTGGATGGCCAAACGTGTTATAAAAATAGCCAGCGAGGAGATGTCTTCTATTTTAACGGTATCGGTATGGTAATCCTGTTTCGAAAAAACCAGTTGGTCGCCAGCTTTCGCGCTGATCTTAAATTCACCCTTTAAGCTATTATAAACCGAAGCCCCGGTGGTTATATTCCGTACATTCACACTTGCCACCCTGTCCTTGCTTTCCTTATCGAACACAATGCCGCTAACAAAGGTTTCCTGTGAAAAACACTTAGTTGCTAGTATAAAAAAGCATAAAAAAAATCTGAATTTCATTCCAGCGCTAAAACTAATCGTTCGGCTAATCCTTAGCATGGTATTTAACAATAATTAACAACCTATTTCGCTACCGTGAGTTTTTGCCCTATTTTAATATTGTTGTCAGCCAGGCTGTTTAGCGCCCTTAAATCATCAACAGTTAGTCCAAAACGCTTAGATATATTATATAGTGTGTCTCCCTGTTTTACGGTGTAAACTTTATCACTACTGTAACTGTTGTTTATAGAGTCCTTTGCAGCCTTGTCAGCATTTTTATCAATTTGGGTAAAGACACGGTCAACTCGTTTTATTTTCTGGATCTCGGTGTCCGGACTGTCATATTGATCCAGGTTGTATTTTTGTATAATGCCAATTAACAAAGTAGGATAATTAGGATTTGTGGCATAGCCAGCTTTCTTTAGCCCATAAGCCCAGCCTTTATAATCATTTTTATCCAGCTCAAAAAGCTTTGAATAGTTTTTACGTTTCAAAAACTCTGAATGATCCCTGAATGAGTCTTCCGGGTTGTTATATACCCTGAAGCAATCATTTTTGTTGTCGTCGTTTTTGTAGTAACTGTTTCCTTTCCAGTCGCTTGTGCATTTAATGCCGAAGTGGTTATTAGCAACCCTGGCCAGTTCGCCATTGCCGCTGCCCGATTCAAAAAGCCCCTGTGCAAGCGTGATACTTGCCGGAATACCGTACAAATTCATCTCTTGTACGGCAATTGCCTTAAACCTGTCGATATATTGTAATGAAGAAAGCGGAGTATACGCGGCGATGGTAGCCGCGTTTTCTTTTTGAATTGTTTTATTGTTACGGATGGCTTGCCGGTTCGAAATCGTTTTTGTACTTGCTGCACACGAGCAGAACAAAACAATTTCAAGAAATAATAGACTTGTTTTTCGCATTATAATCACCCGTTTATTTAATCGGCATTTATCAATAAGTGGCAAAATTAGAATATTATAATGATTATCTGATGAATTTACTATCGTATTGAAATATTAAAGCCGCGCTGAATTACTCAGCGCGGCTCTAAAAATTTACAGCAAAAATTTAATCGTTCTGTGCTAATTGTGTTTCGTTTTCAGGGTTTTCATCAAAATTGTACAACTGATACTTGTTGATGATACGTAATACACCTTTGGCCCATTTGGGGTCGCTTGCATAACCGCGGTTTTGGATGCCATGAGCCCACGCGTTATAATCAAAATGGGTAAGCGTTTCAACCATGCCGCTAAATTCGCTACGCTCGGTCATAATACGGGCAAAATCCTGGTAAGAATCATAAACCGAATCATAACGTTTGTACAGCGTTTTTACCTTTTTATTATTGCGGTAATAAACAATACGGCTATTTCCTTTTACACCAAATTGATTGTTCAAATTTTTTGCCAGGATGCTGTTTCCACAAGCTGACTCGTGCATGGCAACGCCTAAAAC
>DASXMZ010000108.1:0-4868 GCA_036495385.1 Mucilaginibacter sp.
AACCCCAGGAGATGCCGAAGGCATCCAAACCGTGTATATGGAAACCTGGCTTGATACTTATCCAAATGACGAGGCCGGCATTACCAAAGAAGATATAGCTTTTATGTTCAAAGATGCTTTCACGGATGAAACACTGTGGCAGAGACGGGAAGCTTTGGCCAAAGCGCCTGAACGTGGGCGATTTCTATTAATTGCAAAAGATGGCGAAAAAGTTACCGGTTTATGCGGGGCGGCAATACTTGGTGGATTTAACAAGCTTGGTTTAATTTACGTTTTGCCCTGGTACCAGGGGAAAGGGATTGGAAAAAAATTATGGGACGCAATCGTTCCATTTCTTGATAAGGAAAAGAGCACCATTGTACAGGTGGCAACATACAATACACAAGCGATTGAATTTTATAAAAAACTCGGTTTTGCGGATACCGGAAAACGAATTAGTGACGAAAAATGGAGAATGAAAAGCGGTGCTGTTATTCCTGAAATGGAGATGTGCTTGAGGGCGACCCGATAAATAATTAAACAAGCATCAATTGAATTTGGCCGCTATCCGTTCGCCGATTTCTTTTACCAGGGCCAAATCATTCAACTCGCCTTTGGCGATATACCAATTATGAAAGTCATTTCCGAATTTAATCTGAGCAAAACGGTCGTCATCGATAAGCACACCGTAATAACCTTTTTTTACATAGACGGTCACAAAAACTACTCTCCCTTCAAATATAGTTGGAAAACTAAAGTTGAGTGGGTTTCGCAATTCTTTATCTACTCGGTTGCTCATAATGAATCTGTTACGGGTTTTTACGTATCTGAAATAATAAAGGTTTAAATTATTTCTCGTCGGGCAAGTAAATTATTAAATTGCTAATTATTATTTACTTATAACCGATAATTACAACATGGGAATTAAATTCATCGATCATATTGTCATAATAGTGAAAAACATACCGGAGACTAAAAAATTCTATAATAGTTTCCTTGGGCAACCCGAACATGAAACCGACGAAAACCTGGTTTATAAGGTTGGTGACACTAGAGTTTTCTTTGTTTTACCGAAAGGAGTTTATGAGAAAACGGACAAAGATAAAAGTGGACTTAACCACGTAGCATTTGGGGTGAGGAGTTTGGAAGAATTAAAATCTAACGAAGAAATGCTTAACAAAGCATTCATACATCACAGCGGAATAAGAACTGACAAACACGGCAATAAAGATTACATTTGGCTTGATGACCCGAGCGATATCAGGGTTGAGATATACAGTCGTCCGTTGGAATAAAAAGAATCGATTCCTTAATGATCGAGAATTGAAATATCAATACAACTTGGCCTCAATTCTTTCGCCGATTTCCTTAATAAGGTCCGGGTCGTGAAGGTCACCCTCTGAAACAAACCAGTAACGAAAGTCGCTTTCAAATTCGACTTGCGCGGCGTAATCATTATCGATATATACTTTATAATGGCCGTCACCACCATGAATGGTTACGATAACACCTATTCCGCGAAAGATAGTTGGAAAACTAAGGGCAGATAGGTCGTGCAATTGTTCAGCTACTTGATTCCTCATAACAAATATGTTACAGGTTTTACGTAAGCGAAACAATAAAGGTTCAGCTGTTAAGCGGCAAAAAATTTGATCTAAAACTTAACCCGCTAATTGGTATTGAGCTTGTATTTTGCTGCTGATTGTGTTAACCAGGCCAGGAGCGGGGTAATAGCTGTCGACAACGTACCAGGTGTGCCTGGCATCTCCTAGTTTGATGTGGCCCAGGGTTTTATCCTCGTGCAATACGGTGTACCTGTCCTCATCGGCTAAAACCTTTAATGTTATATCGTTGCCTTTATATGAAGTATTAAAATTAAAGCCGATTTCTTTTTTGCTGTTCTGAGTAGATGATGATGTGTTCATATTGATGTTTGTTATTGACAACACACTAACAAACATTTGACCAAATTCTTACCTCACAACTTAAAGCTCTACAGAGCCGATATTTTTTTACTCGGGCAATGGCTTTACAATAATATTTTTAAAGAAAGTAAGGCTGTTTGGGTCATGGCCTTGCAGCGCAAAAGTGCCGCTCGAAAGAACACGTTGTTCATCGCCTTTTGAGCGTTGTACCGGGTCTGGCTCCGTATAATCCAACACTACCTTGTCATTTATTTTGACAATTACCCGTTTGCCCTGCACAGAAATGAACATGGTAAACCATTCATTATCTTTAACATATACTTCTTTAATATTGACTATGCCATATAAACTGCCGGTTCTTATCCAGTCGGAATGGGAGTTATTTACCTGTACCTCATAGCCCTTGGCCGGCCACCCGCTTTCCTGGTAGGCGGTGTGGATGTAAATGCCGGAATTAGAACCCTTGTGGGTCATTACATCTGCCTTAAAATCAAAGTTTTTAAAATTGTGATTTTGCACGTGGCCGTTATAAAATAAATGCGCGGTTTTGCCGTGTACAACAATCATCCCGCTTTCTGTGGAAAATGTTTCCGCATTTTCACCAACTTTCCAACCATCAAGTGATTTCCCATCAAACAGGGATATCCATCCATGTGATGCCCCATGTTTTGACGCAGAACACGAAAACAGGCAAAAAGCAATAAAACAGCCGTAAATAATTTTTTTCATATCGTTTTACAATCAGCTTTAAAGCTAATGATTATCGGGGGAATTTGCTTCATACTGGCCTGTCCAGGAGAGAGGGTTTTTAAAAAAATGCAAATCAAAGCCCCCTCTCCCCTTGAGAGTGTGGTTGGAGTGAGGCAATGCATGTTATTAACAAAAGTTTAATATAACCTGCAGATAGAGGTCGCATTCCATCAGTATTTTTGATCAATTTTATAATGCACCTACTTAAAAAGGTAAGGATATTTTTGATTAATCTTTTCGCGGTTGTTATTGCTTACAGCTATACAAAGCCCCGAAAGTTTATAAGAGAAGTATTCTCTAAAAAAAGTTTAACCGGGATTATTAACCAGCTTTATAATCCCAGTCAGTCCGACGAGTTAAAGGCACTCTCAGCAGCATTTGGTATTTTTATGGGAATACTGCCGATTTGGGGATTGCAAACGCTGGCTGCTATTTTTTTTGCTGTGCTGCTGCGGTTAAATAAGGCCGTTGTTGTAATATTTTCACAAGTAAGTTTTCCACCCCTGATGCCTTTGATTATTTTCTTCAGCTATAAAGCAGGCGCTTATTGGATGGCAACTACAGCTAACGAAAGTGATACCGCTTCAAAACCAACACAGGTAACTAACGGCAATCATTTTGAGCAATACATTTATGGCAGCATCGCCCTTGCGATTATTGCCTCAATAACAGTTGGAATATTAATGTTTGCGGTTCTTAAACTTGCGAAAATGTTAAAGCAATTTAAACTAACAGCGTCCTGGAAAAAGGCGTTATGAGCTTTAAATTCGCCCAGGAATAAAAAAAGCCCGGTTTCTTTCAAATTTTTGTATCATTCATGACCAGGACATCGTACAGGTTTAATAACGAATTAATTGTTGAAAACATGAAAACGGTAATTTTTATGCTCGCATGCCTATCGGTGATATTGACAGCCTGCAAAAAGAATAGTGAAGTTTTAAACAAGTTAAACTTAAACGGCATATGGGAGCTTCGGGCGACAAAAGGGGGAAATATTATACCTGCTATATACCCACCCGGTAATGGCCATCTGATTTCTTTTGGTAATACCAACTTTGCTACTTATGTCGCGGGTGTCCTGGTAGGAAAAGGAAACTATCAGCAACACAATGACGGCATGGGACATGACACGCTCATTTTTTCTAATAACAATTACGCCGGCGGTGTCTGGAATAAAAATATAGCCACAATTCAAAGCGATACATTGTACATTCAACCTTTGTTCCCCGATATTGCAGCAAGTTTGTATGTTAAAACCAGCAACATGGTATCGTTAAATTAGTTGATGTAGGTCGTTAATTTGCGGACCGGCCGTTTATTAATCCCAGTCGTTTTTCTCACATCGAAAAGCCATTTTTTTGATCAAATATCATTTGCAGGATAGCGGCCCGGCATTGAAAATAAAAAAGGAACATTCCAGCGGATGCTCCTTTTTTATTTTTAATTTTTGGAAGACAGCTTATTTACGCTCGCGTCGTAGGTTCAATTGGCGTTGGATGCCGCCCCAACCAACTTTTTAATTCCAAACGAAGCCTTTTTAAGAATTTTGGATTTTATAGCCTTGATTATGGAACTGCGCGGACTATGAATTAGTGTTAAGATTTATGTATTTTGAAAGGGTAAATGCCCATTACTTAAAAAAAGTGATGATAAAGATGAATATTGGAGGAATAAGCAACAAGAACGTCAGCAATCGCGTACAAGGATTATTGTTTGATTTTAAGGCTATGCGTAACAACGATATTTCACTTCCATAAATAACTGTAATATCCAAGCCGTTAAGCAAGATAGTCAAGTATTTTTAACTGTCTGATTGTTAATATGTTTATAACGGATATTTCGATTAATTAATAATTATTAGTTAATTGCGGCCAGCATCTTACATCCTATTGATAACCCTTTGAAAGAATTAATCTAAATGGTAGATTTTTTACACAATTTTCCTATCATATATTACCTTTTTATCGTAATATTTTCTATCCTTATAACATCGTTAGCCATTCCGTCAATTTTGCATGTGGCCCGTTCGCGCCATTTATACGACGACCTGGGTCACTTCAGAAAATCCCATGATCATGGGATACCGCGGCTTGGAGGCGTAGCCATTTTTGTTAGCTTCACCATTACCGCGCTGATGTTTTGCGTAACTGATAAATCATTACCCATCAATTATTTACTTACCGCTTGCATAATTCTATTTGCAATGGGGCTCAA
>DASXMZ010000109.1:0-1759 GCA_036495385.1 Mucilaginibacter sp.
ATTGCATCCTGTATTCCCTGCAAGGTATTGGACAACTCATTAAGTGTATCCTCAAAATCTTCAGGAATATTCATATCCTGTAAAGCGGCATTTACGGCCGCCATAGCCTTGTTTACCTGTGCTAGTGTTGGTGTTTTTGGCATGGTTCAATTATTTAATGGCACCAATGGTGTTGTAAATGTTTTTTACTTCGGCGCTGTAGTCCTGTATTTCCTGCGCGTATTGTTTAAGTGTTATTTTCTGCTGAATATCTTTAAGGAGTTTAGCATGAGCCTTCCGGAGCCCGGTCACTGCATCAATACATTGCACCCGGAGCACTTCGATGCCATCCAGGGCCTGCAGCATCTGCAGGCAGTCCCTGTCATCGGCGATAGAGGCAAAACGTTCGTGTTTGATAAATCCGGGATAATTATCCTTGTCTTTATTAATGCTTACTACATCCCTGTTTAAACCCAGGTACGCCCTGTAGTTATTCTCAACGCTCTCCTTTTCCTGACTAATCAGGTACTGCAAACCCTTTGTATTTTGCGGGTCATCTTTGGGCCCGAGAAAATCCAACAGGTTGTTTGTCATTTTCTCAATGATCACATCTCCTAATGGCACCACCTGTTTAATGTCTTTGGCCTGTTTACTCCTTATATAAACATCGCCGCCAAGGATAATTACAGCAGCAACTGCCGATCCGATACCTGTTGGTAATTGAGCGCCGGCATCTATTTTATTATATGTAGTTATTAAACTTTCAAGGTTGGTGCCAAATTTTGCGGCGGCCGTATCAAATAATTTTTGGTGCTTGGTATCGGTGAGCAAAATGAGTCCTTGCCCATACTCATCGATAATTTTCAGGCTGAGATCAATTTTTTCGGGATAAGGTTTCGTGATCCTTAAAAAATTATTCGCCTGTTTAATAGCAGCAAAGTGTGCGGCTGGATCGGCCAGGCTATTGGCGCGGTAAATCTCCTGTTGCTGGTGAACATGATTATAGGTACTGACAATAGTACCCGGGAAAGCTGAAAAGTGGCAGGTCAACTGCCCAAATGCGTTAACCTCGTTCAACTGGGATTTGGTTAGCGTTGCGCAACTGCTTAACATATAACTCAAAATGATCACTGCAAAGAAAAATATGGCTTGTTTCATGCGGTCAACAGTTAGATAAAAATAATCCTAATATTTAATTGGGTCTAATAAGCGAAGGTTAAAAAGGTAATAAGCACAATTTTCAAATATTAATAAATTAACTTATATTTTAAAAATAATATTTTAGGTTATTAACATTGTTTTAACAGTTTGGTAATTAAGTTTTTATCTGTTAATTTTATCTTAAATGTAAAAATGCCTTAACCAATTTATTATGGAAAGAAAACTCATACACAATTCCGAGGGAAAAATATCCTTTCTGCAGATTCTGGGGTTCCTCGTAATCTTTTTTGGATTGATTTATTTGTTTATTCAACAAGTAACCGAGAAACTCAATGGCGAAACCATTGCTATTGATTTTTTCACCATCATGCTTGGTATCGCATTTGCCTTTCCCGAATTACTAAGAGATTCAAATAAAGGTTTAAGTACTATGCGAATCATCGTATTCATGATCATAAATGTTATTTGTCTTTTATTACTAAAAATTGGCTGGGACCGGCATAGTTTAAGAGAGATTGGAGTTGATCAATGGTGGGTGTCTATTATAGGATTTGTTTTCGGCGCCAAGGCAACACAATCATATTTTGAAAGCAAAGTGACCACTAACCAGGCTAACCTC
>DASXMZ010000110.1:0-6526 GCA_036495385.1 Mucilaginibacter sp.
AGGAGTTGAACAACGCAGACCTTTTTATATTGGTTTCTTTAAATGAAAATTTTGCAAATGTAGTAGTCGAAGCACTACATATGGGAACAGCAGTGTTGATATCAGAATATGTTGGCCTTGCCGATTTTGTGAATGAGAAAAACTTGGGTTGGATCAGCACGCTTGAAGTTGGAAGCATAATTGAAAAAATAAAGGAAGCCTATTATGATAAGGAAAAATTAATGTTTGTGCGGCAACACGGGAGAAAAATTATTGAACAAACGTTTTGTGAAAGTGTGCTTATTAAACAGTATATAGAAGAATATCAAAAATGATTTTTTAAGGGATTCTTTAAGCATATGTAATTCTTATCATACCGGTTGGTCCATAATATTAAACTGCATGAAGTTAAAAAAATCGTTCTCGAAACCAGATAGGGTCATTTTATTTCTCAATTTCCTTTTTGCCGTTCTTCTATTAATCAGCTATTTATCGGCGGTAATCAGTCCGAAATTTTTTTGGCCCCTGGCACTTTTGGGACTAGGCTATTTTATATTACTTGGTATAAATTTATTTTGTTGCATCTATTGGATCATCCGGCTAAAAAGATATTTTTTTATATCAGCAATCAGTATTCTATTGGGCTTCAATGTTTTGTTGAATAGCATTGGCCTTGATTACTTCAATAAAACGTCATCGCCATCGTCAAACACGCATTTAAGGTTGATGACATATAATGTGCATAACTTTAACGGAACGGATAAGCCAGGACATCTGCCGGCTCATAAAAAAATACTTAAATTGATTAATTCATATCAACCTGATATAATAGGGTTTCAAGAATTCAATTCAAAAAATGTAATTTTCAGAATTTGCGATTCATTAAAGAGAACCATGCGAACAAATCAATTTTATTTTGAGCCATTCATGAAAACTAAATGGGATTCTACCGGCCTTGCTTTATTTTCTAAATATCCAATTACTAATCATGGCATTATTAGGCTTTCAAATAATCGCGATGGGAACCAGGTAATCTACATTGATGTTAAATGTAAATCGCAAATAATCAGAGTGTATACTTTTCATTTACAGTCGCTTAAACTCAACGAAGATGATCTTGATTTGAGCTCCTTTTTGCGGAGAAGTATTTCGAAACCGCACACGGTGAAGGAACTATTTCATAAATTGAAAATGGGATTTACATTAAGAGAGCAACAAGTAGATATTATTCGTCAGGATGCCGCCAAATGCCCGTACCCCTATATTTTTATGGGTGATTTTAACGATACGCCAGGCTCTTACGCTTTCAACCAAATGGCAACAGGAATGAAAAATGCTTTTCGGGAAAAAGGCACAGGCATTGGAAAAACTTTTAATGGAGGTTTTGCAAGCTCACAAATAGATTATATTTTACTTAGCCAGCAATTTAGCGTTTTGGACTACCAGATTATTCGTAAAGAAATTTCCGATCATTACCCTGTTCTCAGTGATGTGATGTTGACTCGTTGAAATTAACTTTGTTAATACACTGAAAGAAATTGAAGACTAAATCACCAAACTTTTAGGCGATTTTGTGCTTTCGCCGTATTTTATTTTGTTTGAAAGGTCAGCAAACGGTTTTTCTACAAATTTCCAAAAAAACCACCCAAGTCCGCTTACTGTTGCTAATGTTATCACAAATAAAAAAATATAATAGTTTGGATTAACGTGGTTGTACGTCAGGTTTAGAAGTTTTACCCCAATCGGAAAGTGTATTAAATATAACGAATAAGAAATTTCCCCAAACGGGTCAAAAAATTTATTTCCAGGGCCTTTATATAATAAAATAAATGAAATCGTTAGTAGTGACGCGACTGAAGCAGGTATTTCATAAAAAGTAAATGAAAAGATAATAAGCGAAATGAGGCATATCATATTCAATATAAACGATCCCGTTTTATTGTAAATCACGTATCCGACAATACCAATTAAGAAAAATATTATATACTTAAGCAAACTAATGTGTTTGACAATTTCGGTTCTCGTCAAAAACATAATAACGATTATACCAATACAAAGCGCAGCTTTTGGAAAGCTTTTTAATAACACAAAAAATCCTCCTATAAATATATAATATTCAGCCTCAACCTGTAAAGTCCAAAAAACCGGGTTGTTTATTGGTATGTGCAGATAAAAGCAGCTTTGGATAATAGAGGTTAAATTTTCAGGGAAGGCAATATGTTTAACCCGGTTTGTTATAGCAACCACTAATAAAGTTAAAGCTAATGCGATTAAATAAGGTGGATGAAGCCGAATAGCTCTTTTATATAAAAATCTAAAGTAATACTTTATACTATATCTCGCTTTATCCATACTCAGCGGAATTATGAAGCCAGATATCACAAAAAATATGTTCACCCCGTATTTGCCATAGCTATGGAACATTTTAAACATTTCTGCCAAATTATTATTTTTTGCCAGTGGTTGTGCAAAATGACAAAAACACACAGACAAAACGGCAATTCCTCTTAATAAAATAAGGCTATTTACTTTTTTTGAAGTTTCCAATCAACAGCAGTTTAGGGATTTTTAATACGGACTTGTTGTAAATTTATCAAATTAAAATAAGAAAAAAATAGAGGACAAAATTTTCTTGCTAATTTCTGTAATAATTACTGTATAAATCAATAAATCTTACCAATTTTCTAAACCCCCTTTTTTGAATCTTCTCAGAACAAATCCTTGTCAAAATTTTAACTAAAAAAATCAGATACACTAATTCACTTACAATTGGTATTGTAGTTAAATTAAAAAAAGTCATTTTATTCAGTTGTTCAGATGAGAATTTAATTGCCCAACTTGTGGCGGTTTTGCAAAGGCACAACGATCTTCAAATTAATCAAGATTTGAATCTCAAAGCAGGATATGTTTGCTATAAGCAAAGGTTAATATGTACTTAGATCGTCTTAATCTCTACTTAGATCGTTGGAATCGTTTAACCCTGCTAAATAGCGCTAATTCTTTATTATATTTATTCCAGAATATTTGAGATTTTGATCGGTTTGCTGAAATAATACAAATATTATTAAGCTTAGTTTGGCGTGAGGTATTATTTTTGCAGGTTGTTTGATAATATACATGCCCTATTAATTTAAATTATAAGATTTTGAAAACATTATTACGTTATTGTTTTGCGTTTATATCAATACTGGCTTTTGAGAATGTTAGTGCGAATAACATAACATCACCAAAAGCTGGAACGGATGCAACCTTGAAATCAATTGTGCTAAGTACTGCCACCTCGTTGTTTTATGCAACGGGCCCTGCGGACTATAACTACACTACATCGGTAAGCCCGGGTACATCAAGTATAAGTATAGATCCAACAACCAATGATCCGGCTGCTACTGTTACCGTTAACGGGGTTAATGTTCCCTCGGGCACCCAATCGGGTCCGCTAACACTCAATGGAATTGTTACCACAACCATTAATATGGTAGTCACAGCTTCGGATGGAGTTACCACACACACGTATGCAATAGTGGTTTACGAAACAGGATCGAACAATGCGTTTTTAAGCGGCTTGACACTCGGCACAGGTAACACGCTGGTTCCTTCAAACACAGGTACGGGTACTTACAATTATACTACTTCCGTAAATCCTGCTACTACCTCACTTCCTGTTACTGCAACCGTAGCTGATCCAACGGCTACAATAACCTATAATGTAGGCGGGGGGGCTTCTACGACTGCTACAAGTGGCATTGCAACAAACCCTATCGCGCTTAATTCAACCGGGACTACCACTATAAACGTTGTGGTGCTTGCACAGGACGGAACAACAACGCAAACATATTCAGTAGTTGTTTCAAAGACAGGTTCTAACGATGCAACCTTGAGCGCTTTATCAGTAAGCACAGGTACTAACCTGGTTTTGACTTCTACAGGTCCAAGCAACATAAATTATGTCACTGCGGTAGCAAGCACGGTTGCTTCACTAAAAGTGACACCTACAACTAACGATCCTAATGCAACAGTTACCGTAAACGGAGTTGCTGTTGCAAGGGGTAACTCATCAGGCTCAATAACACTCAATTTCCCCGAGACGATTATTTTACAGGTAACAGCTCAGGATGGGACAACCATAAAAACATATTCTATTACAGTTAATAACGGTGCGTTAAATAATGCCAGCCTGAAGTCCAATCCTGTGTTGAGTACAGGAAATTCATTGACGCAAACTTCTACTTCAGGCACAGGTACCAATAATGCTTTTGTGTATTTTGCTACGTCTGTAAGCCCGGGTACTGCTTCTTTGACTGTCACTTCAACCGCTGCAGATCCTAACGCAACCATTACTGTTAACGGTGTTGTTGTTGCCAGCGGCGTCGCATCTGGTCCCATTGCTCTCAATACTGTAGCCGGCGCTATTACGCCGATAACCATAGTAGTTAAATCAGCCGATGCCACTAAAACAGTAACGAACACGATTAATGTGTCCGAAAATGGATCAAATAACGCAAACATAACAGGTATTAATTTAAGTACAAATTCTTCGCTAATATCGGCAGGTATCACTGTTAATCCTAATGGTATAACTATTAATTACAATACATCGGTAAGTAAGGGCACTCCATCGATGACGATTACCACTACCCTTGCTGATCCAACGGCAACTATAACCGTAGGCGGAAATTCAGTTGCAAATGCGACTCCATCAGGTTCTATCACACTCACTCAGTTTCCAGGCACCACTTTAATTCCTATCGTGGTTACGGCAGAGGACCGGGTTACACAAAACACTTTTAATATTACCGTATCGCAGAACGGATCAAAAAATGCAAGCATAACCAGCATAGCCTTGACGCCGGCCTCGGCCCTAATCTCGTCAACAACTGGCCCTGCCAGTCCGCCGTCAGGCTTAGGGAGCGCCTTTAACTTCACCACTTCGGTAAGTTCAACGCTTACTACGCTGACGCTAAAAACAACCCCGGCCGATCTTAACGCATCTGTTACTTCGGTCACAGTGAACGGCGCAGTTGTTTACACCAATACGGTGTCTGGCATTTATACCGCAGTTATATCGCTCAATTCAACAGGAACAACGCCCATCGTTATTTCCGTCACCTCAGAAGATGGATCTACAGTAAATAACTATGGCATAACGGTTTCTAAACTAGGATCAAACAATGCAAGTATAACCGGCGGGATAATTTTAAGTACAGGTTCGTCTTTGACGGGGGTGTCTAACCCTCCACCAAATACGCTGAATTACACCGCAACGGTAAGTCCCCGGACTATCACAATTACCGCCTCGACCATTCTTTCTGATCCTAACGCAACTATGACTATAAATGGATTGGCTGTTGCCAGCAGCGTTCCGTCAGCGCCTATTGCTTTAGCTAATACCGGAACAACCACGATTCAAATTGCAGTGACAGCGCAGGATGGAATTACTCAAAAATATTACAACGTTACGATTTCAAAAACCGGATCGATCATTGCATGGACCGGAACGGGAGCCAATCAGGATTGGGCTACCCCGACAAACTGGAATCCTGCGAAGGTGCCGGGAGCTGGGGATGTGGCTACTTTTAATGTGCCGATAAGCTCTACAGTAACCGGCGCTTACACAAATCAGCCCGTGATCTCCGCAGCATCAACTACCGTAGGCGAAATAGATTTTGGGCCGACAAATCCAACAGTATTAACTGTTAATCAATCAGCCAAATTAGTTGTGAGTACTAATCTTTCCGTATATAATGGCGCAACCGCGACAATTCAAGGATCCGGAAGCTCGACTTCGTTTGTGGATATTTCGTCGGGAGCTTTTGTTACGGATACGGGAAAATTGATAATTTCTACGCCTGTAAAACTTACATTAAAATCTGACCCGTCCGGGTCTGCCTCTATTGGGCAACTTAGCAGTACAAGCTCAATAGTAGGAAATGTAACTGTAGAAAGGTATATTACGGGAGGAAGCAGCGTTTACAGGGGTTATCGTTTACTGTCATCACCGGTTTACCAGGGTACAGCAAACGGTAATAACGTTTATAGTCTTAATTATGTCCAGGGAACCGTGGCTGCAACAGTGGTTGGCGGCGTACCTGTACTTGGTAATGGGGCTCTTGTTACTGGTCCCGCTGGCGGTGGATTTAATAGCGTTGGCGTTGGCAACCCAAGCTTATTTTTATACCGCGAAGACCAGGCGCCTTCTAATTCATCGTTTACCTCAGGCAACTACTGGGGTATAAGTGCGATAAATAATACACCTGTTTATAATTATTATTTAAACGGAGGTACTACTATTTATAATATACCTGTTGGTAATGGCTTTGATTTCTTTTACAGGGGAGATATTAGTAACCCTGCGGCTAAATATGTTGTCGGCACAGTCGCGGAAGCTGTAGTCATGACCACAACCGGTACGCTAAATCAAGGGCCAATTACGGTACATAATTGGTATACCCCAACATCAGCAAATGTTGGTTTTACAAACACTCCGGGAAACAGCAGTGTGCGGGGTTTTAACTTAGTAGGTAACCCTTATGCGAGTAACATTGATTGG
>DASXMZ010000111.1:0-7903 GCA_036495385.1 Mucilaginibacter sp.
TTTCACTGGCCAACAACACTAAGTCGACGCCAGTTAGCCTAAAGGTAGGCAACAATACAATTACAGTCTTGGTAACTGCACAAGATAAAACTACACAACTTATGTATACCGTGCTGTTGAACCGTGCGCCTTCGTCAAATGCCGGTCTAGCAAGCCTGACTCTTGGCAGCGGTGGTTTAACTCCTGTATTTGCAACTGGAAACAGCAGTTACACTGCAAACGTTGGTAATACCATTACTTCGGTAACCGTAAAGCCGATTGTGAGCGATCCAACTGCGACAATAAATGTAAACGGAGCGGTCGTTAGCAGCGGCGCTGCCTCGGTGCCAATTAGTTTGAAGGTTGGCAATAATACAATTACAACGACGGTAACTGCACAGAATCAAACGACAAAGCTTGCCTATAAAGTGACAGTATTCCGCGCACCATCATCAAATGCCACCCTGACCAACTTGATTCTCAGTAACGGTAGTTTAACGCCAGCATTTGCGTCAGCAACAACAAGTTACACGGCAAGCGTTGGCAATACTACCACTTCAGTAACAATAAGGCCGATAGTAAGTGATCCAACAGCAACAGTTACCGTAAATGGAGTGCTGGTTGCCGCAGGTTCCAATTCCCGCCCTCAGCCTTTGAGTGCAGGGAATAACGTCATAACGTCATTAGTAACAGCCCAGGATGGAGTAACTAAGCAGGCGTATATCTTAACAATTAATATAGCGGCGCCCACTGGGGGCGTTGCTGGATTTAGCATCAGCAGCAAAAATTTAACCCAGGCTTTTGCGCCAATCGATACAAATGTTCAGGATAATAACTTGAACAATATAATAGTTCATCAAGCGGTTTCGCCCAATGGTGATGGTATAAATGATTTTCTGTTCATTGAGGGGATAGAAAATTTCCCCGGCAACCAGGTTACAATATTTGATCGAAATGGTATAACAATCTACAATATTAAAGGATATGATAACTCCGGCAAAATGTTTGATGGACACTCAAATATAAATGGACGTATGCAGCAACCCGGCACCTACTTTTACCGAATTGATTACATGATAAATGGAAAACCTGGCCGAAAAACCGGATATTTTATCCTGAAATTCAGCTGAACTCTTTGAAAGGGTGAAATTTATTATAATTTAAAGAGAAAAATTTATTTATTTTTGAATATTATTTAATAAAAAATAAATAAATTCTACTAAATATTCTGATATTTTAACCCAAACCATTTAGGTCGAAATTCTTCGTTTTTTGCCTCAAAAAGGAACAATTTTCAATAATTATACGTAAAACCAGTTAAGTTTTTAATTGGTTGGCCATATAATTTATGTTGTTTTGAAAAAACTTTTAATACTAATATTATTTATTTTATCTATAATAATAATAAATAATAAATATGTTTGCGCCCAAAGTTCACAGGCAATTTCTTACGCGTCACCACAAATTTATACTGTAGGTTCTGCTATTACTCCATTGTCGCCAGCTTTTTCTGGAGGAACAGGGTCTGCTGCAAATCACAATGCTCCAACAACTTTTACTTCGTATAATACACCGTTTAGTATAGCGATAGACGCATCAAATAATATTTACACAACAAATAATTCAACGGGCGATTTAACAAAATTCAATTCTGCCGGGACAGCTGTTTTTACCGTTAATACCGGCGACATACAGGCTTCGGAAGTAGCTGTGGACGCCTTGGGAAACATATACATATCTCAATTTACTGCAAACAGTGTTTTAAAATATAACCCCACGGGAACGCTTCTGGCGGTAATCACGGGTTTTAGTGATCCTTATGGAATAGCATTTGATGCTTCAAATAACGCCTATGTTGCCAATTATTTTTCCGGAAATATTATTAAAATTGACACCGGTGCTAATACATCTGTCTATTTAACCGGCTTCAACAATCCCTATGGAATTGCTATTGATAATGCAGGAAACATGTATGTTGGGGAACAAACCCCTGGCGACGTAATAAAAATAGCAACCGGTACTTTGGCAAGAACAATCTTCGCATCGGGGTTTAATAACCCACGGCATTTAAGCAAGGACAATTCGGGAAATATTTATGTTGCTGATTTTGGAAATAATTCGATTAAAAGTATCAATCCCTCCGGTCAAATTTCAACAGTTCTATCCACGGGTTTAAATGCTCCGCGGCAAGGAGTTTCGGATGCATCAGGAAATTTGTTTATAGCCAACTTTGGGACTAATTCCTTATCGAAATCGACGATAACAATTAACAGCAGCATAACTTATTCAGTAAGTCCGGCTTTGCCCGCCGGCTTAAACCTTAATACCTCAAATGGCCAGATAACGGGGGTCCCGTCCGCACCGTTATCAACGACAACTTACACCGTAACTGCTACCAATAGCAACGGCACAATAAATACAGCTCAGCTTGTTATAAACGTTGTCAATGCGTCATCGTCTAACACGATACTTTCCAATTTGTCTCTAAGCGGTATCAATTTAAATCCTGTATTTGCGACTGGTGCCGGGAACTATTCAGCGAACGTACCAAATAGCGTAACCAGTACAATAGTTACCCCGGTGTCAAGTGATCCGACAGCAAAAGTAACCGTAAACGGCACAGCTGTAGCTTCGGGTACCGCGTCGACTCCTGTGCCTTTGAATGTGGGAAATAATACAATTACAACCACGGTCACCGCGCAGAACGGAGTCACTACACAGTCATATACAATAACTGTAATCCGCGCACCATCTTCAAACGCAGGTCTGTCAAATCTGTCTTTTAGCAGCGGAAATTTAAGCCCTTTATTTTCGACAGGGGCAACGAATTACCTCGTGAACGTGGCAAACAGCGTAAGCAATATTACTGCGACACCTGTACTAAGTGATCCTACGGCAACAGTTACCGTAAACGGAACGGTTGTAGCCTCGGGATCCGCTTCGGCAAGCCTGCCTTTGGTTATAGGGGATAATATCATTACTACTACCGTGACAGCACAGGATGGTGTAACTACCAGTTCATATACAGTTACGATTAACAGGTCGGCAATACCTAATGCTATCCTTACCAATCTTACCCTTAGCAGTGGTAGCTTAAGTCCGGTATTTTCAAGCGGTGTGCTAAATTATCTGGCAAGTGTAACAAATAGCGTTAACAGCGTACAAGTAACACCAACAACAACCGATCCTACAGCGACGATAACCGTAAATGGTATCGTAGTGGCATCGGGTTCTGCTTCGGCCAGTCTGCCTTTAAGCATTGGTGATAACGGAATCACTGTAACAGTTTCCACAAATGGTGGAACTGTTACACAAACATATTCAATAATAATTTTAAGGGCAGGACTGGCAAACGCAGCTCTTTCTGCTTTATCCCTTAGTAACGGAAGTTTAAACCCCGCATTTAACAGTACTACGTTAAGCTATTCAGCAAGTGTGCCAAATAATATAACCAGTATTACGGTAACTCCCGTAACGAGTGATCCGACAGCAACGGTGACGGTGAACGGTAAAGCAGTAGTCTCTGGTTTACCTTCTGTCAGCCAGCCTTTAAATGCAGGTAACAACCTAATTACAACTATAGTCACAGCGCAAGACGGAATCACTACACAATCTTATACATTAATAATTTCAAGAGCGCCGTCATCAAATGCCGCGATTTCCAGTTTTGCATTAAACGATGGCAGTTCAGGTACACAATTCTCCACCGGAAACGGGAACTATACGGTAAATGCACCCTATAGTATAAGCAGTATCACGTTAACGCCGGCAACGGTTGACCCTACAGCAACCGTAATTGTAAATGGGATGCCGGTAACGGGTGCCACATCTTCTCCCGTCGCACTAAAGGTAGGCAATAACTTTATTACAGCAGTAGTGACTGCTCAGGACGGGATAACAAAAAAAACATACACGATTACTGTTATTCGTGGATTATCAACTATCGCCAGCCTATCAAATCTTGCGCCCAGCAGCGGGAACCTAAGCCCGGTATTTGCTGCAGGTACGACTGGTTATACGACAAATGTTGGTAATGCCGTAACTTCAGTGACATTAAAGCCAACAACAAGTGACCCGGCCGCAACGGTAGCAATCAATGGAACAGCTGTGTCCAATGGCGCATCTTCAGCACCTATTGCCTTGACAGTTGGTAATAACACCATTACCACTGTTGTTACCGCACAAGATAAAACAACAAAAATTACTTATACCTTAAAAGTAGTCCGTGCACCATCGTCAAATGCAGGCTTGTCAAATGTGTCTGTCGGTACCGGAAAGTTGAGCCCTGGCTTTGCAACTGCTACTACCAGTTACACAATAGGTGTAAGTAATGCAATCACTTCAATACAGGTAAGGCCGACAACAAGCGATGTAAATGCCACCCTAACTGTAAATGGTGCAAAACTTCCTAGTGGAACAATTTCGCCTTCTATTGTATTGGCAATGGGTAATAATATCATTTCAATAGTTGTTACAGCGCAGGACGGCACAAAAAACTCTTACGACATAACTGTAAAACGCGCGTCAAATGCGTTAAGCACAAAATTATTATTAAGTACCGACCATAAAATAGCTTCAACAAACGCAAATCTGGCTTCACTAAAAACTGACTTAGGAGAGTTGGCGCCAACGTTTAACCCGGATACCCTTAATTATAATGTTTCGGTAAATAATTCAACTTCTGCATTGGCGGTAACGCCACTTACGAGCGATACTAACGCAACTGTTACCGTAAATGGCACAGCAGTTTTAAGCGGCAACACTTCCATGCCTGTTTCTCTAAATGTAGGAGAAAATACCATTACAACTGTTGTAACGGCACAAGATGGAGCAACCGTACGAACGTATACAATTAATGTTATCAGAGAAAAACCAACCTTATCAGATAACGCCGATAAAGAGGAAATAGTAGTTCATCGGGCTGTTTCGCCAAACGGAGATGGTATAAATGACTTTCTGTTGATAGAAGGTATAGAAGATTATCCCGGCAATAAAGTCACTATATTTAACAGTAATGGTGTTGCAATTTATAATACTACCGGTTACGATAATTCCAGCAAGGCTTTTGATGGCCATTCTAACATAAATGGACGTTTGCAGCAGCCGGGTACCTATTTTTACACGATAGAGTATACGCTGAATGGAGAATTAAGAAGAAAGACAGGATATTTTGTATTAAGATTTAGCGGATCAAACTAGATAAAAACCAGGAGAAGAGGTTTAGCAAGCCCTTTCTTCTCCGGTGAAAATATTTACGATAGTAAGGAAAACGATTCTAAGGTCGAGCATCAGTGACCAGTTTTCCATATAGGAGATATCATGTTCTACCCGTTTTTCCATTAACCGGGCATCTTTCGTTTCTCCGCGGTAGCCGTTAACCTGTGCCAAACCGCTTATCCCGGGTTTAAGAAACTGGCGGACCATATACTTGTCAATAATTTTCCGGTATTGTTCGGTATGCGAAAGCATGTGCGGCCTTGGCCCTATCACACTCATATAACCAAGCAATACATTAAAAAACTGCGGAAGCTCATCAATGCTGGTCCGGCGCATAAAACATCCTATCGGTGTAATGCGGTCATCATCCGCGCTTGCCTGGCGGTGATCGCTTTCGTTATTGATGCGCATACTTCTGAACTTATAGCACCAGAATGGTTTATTATCCCGCCCTGACCTTAGCTGTTTAAAAAGTACCGGGCCGGGACTTTGCAGCTTTATGATAAGGGCTAAGATGGGGTAAAGCCAGCTGAGTATAAAAATGATTACCACTGAACTGATAATCATATCAAAAAGACGTTTCTTGAAGCGGTTCTCCATGTGTTCCAGCGGCTCACTCCGGGCACAAAGTACCGTAAAGTCACCCATCCTGTCAAAGCGGAAATTGGCCTCCAGGGCAGTCAGATCGGGAACAAACTTCAGCCTCACGCATTGTTTTTCCCCTTCTTTGATCAATTCAGTCACCTCACCCATCCGATGGCTGTCGATGGAGACAAAAACCTCTTCAACCCCGGAATTAACGGCTGCCATAAGCTGCTTTTCGGCCGAGGTCATCACCAGTTCCCCCTGTTCATTTACACTGATCCCTTCATCTAAAAAACCTACAAAGTTTAAGCTGTTTTGCTGTTCCAGGTACCGGGCAAGCTTGGATCCCCCCCGGTTCATATCTAAAATTGCTACCGCTTTCCGCACACCAAAGTTTTTGTTGAGCAGCGCCTGCAGGGCCGTGCCGGTAAAGCGGCTGAGTAAAAATGATACGATCAGCAGGGCATAAAAAGATACAAAAAACGGTTTGGAGAAATCTACGGAATTGCTGAAAAACAAATAGGCATTGAAAAAGGCAAGGTGCAGGGCAAGGCTCTTCCAGGTAGACCTGTAAATATATTCCGGTTTATGGATCGTATGATCGGTGTATAGTTTACATATCCCTGTACAGATGATCCAGATAAGATTACAAATGATCACAGAGTGCAGGTAAATACCTTTATCAACTGGTGTTCCGTATTTATTAGACAAATAATAAGCAAGGAAAAAACAAGCATTAACCAATGCAAAATCAGTCAAGGCCAGCGCAATACGTAATAAATAAAAATAACGTGTCTCCATACAGGGTGTTTAGACCAAAGAACCTTTTTTTAAAGTCAAATTTTTAAAGCAATTCTTAAACCAATGCCCATATCCCGCTTCTGCGACAGTTAAAATGTTTATTTTTTTAAATAAAATTTAATTTTTGTTTAAAACTATTGAATAGATTTTAATCAATGTGTTATTTTATTTACCAAATTGTTGTAATATTTAACCCTCATTGCTGCTTATAACAAAAAAATGAAAGATGAGTTTTAATAAAATGATTATCAAAAAAGCTTATTGATAGAATCCGCAAAAGGGAAATGAGGAAAAATGGGGAATGTTAATTTTTACTGTGGCGAAATTTCCATAATAAGGGAATTATCGCCTGATGCTAATATGTAATAATCATAATCGATCGAAATAACGAATGAACTTACCATGTTCAGCATTTCAAAATAGCATAAAAAGAAGCGCGGTTTAAAAAATAATTTGCCGGTAAATAATTAGTTATTTCTAATAGTTAAAATTGAATATGGAAAAATGTGAATTTGAAAAGAGTTGATTTCGACAAAATAGCTATGAATTAATTGTGAGCGATAAGTTATGAAAACTCCGTTGGCAATACCACCCGAAATAATGAACCTTTCCCTACTTCGCTTTCCGCTTCAATTTGGCCCTTGTGCTTTTCTACTATTTGTTTTACAATACTGAGACCGAGGCCAGTGGATTGTTCCCCTTTTAAGCCAGGCCTGCCCGCTTTAGTAAACGGGTCGAAAATTAATGGCAGTTTATCCTTTGGAATCCCTATCCCGTAGTCTTTTACCTCAATTATAAGTTGGGTGTTTTTTGTTTTTAAAAATATTTCAATTTTGTTTTTTTCGTGCGAAAATTTAATTGCATTGCCAATCAGGTTGTCCAGCACCCTGTGAAATTTTTCGTGATCGATAAGAGCATATGCCGGACTTATCGAACTAATGAGTTCAATATTGTTAGCATCCTTTTGTTTTTTCCAGAGATCAATAATATCTGTAATAAGTTTATTGATTTCTGTTTTATAAGTTACAAATTCAATTACATTTTCGTTGCGGGCGGCTTCCAGCAAATCATCAATTATACTTCTTGCCTTAACACATGATGCTTTCATTAAATGTAGATTGTCCTTCGTTTCGGCGTCAATATCTTCCATCTCCATCATCATAGCTATTGATTCAACTGCAGCTATCGGATTACGTAAATCATGTGCTACTATGCCTAGCAGCTGACTTTTAAATTCACTTCCCTTTTCAATCTCAATGTTTTTTTCCTTTATTTCGATAACCTGTAAATAATAATTGGCCTTGTACCAAAAAAAATACCT
>DASXMZ010000112.1:0-8206 GCA_036495385.1 Mucilaginibacter sp.
TATCAATTTGAAGGGGGGCAATACAGCTTGTCGCTTGTACAGTCTACTCACTCCGACTGCGCTGCGCTGGTCGACCCTCTCTACCGCAAGCGGTAAAGAGGGTAGCTTCACTTTTTACCCTCTTTTTTGCCTGCAAAAGAGAGGGTGGTCGAGCGTAGCAAAGACCGGGTGAGTCGACCGGAGCGCATTCATTACCGCGCTTATTTAAAATGTGTCCAAAATGCCTTTAAAATTATTGATATAGAACATTTTAGCTTTTCGAAAGTAATTTTCTTTTGATTATTATTTTGTACCTTTAACTTAATATCTAAATCACCTATTTATATATTGTTCAAAATACCCCGCTCAAACCTTTTTACGCCTTTTGCCCATGATTTCATTTTCAGAGAATGTGATATTACAGGGACTTAAATCCGTTGGGTTTTTAAGGCGTACCGCTGAAAAAGAACTTTATAAAGCATTTTTCTATTTAATAAGAGAAGCCGAAAAAAAATACGGCATCGAGGAGGACGATGCTGCGAGCATATATAGCGACACCGTTATTGCAATCATAAATAACATAGCTTCCGGCAAGTTTGAAGGGCGTTCTTCCCTTAAAACATACATTTATCAAATTTTTTCTAATAAATGTGTTGACCTCCTCCGAAAAAAGACGACTAATAAGGGAAAGTTAGAAGATACAATGCCTTACGATAGTCTAATTTACGAACTACCTGACGAAACAAGGGATATCATCCAGAAGCTTATTGCCAAAGATGAAAAGCAAGAGGTATTGGAAAAACTGAACGAAATAGGGGATAAGTGCAAGGAATTGCTGCTTCTGTTTGAAGATGGATTTAACGACAAGGAGATAGCAGAATTTATGAAATACCAATCGGCAGATGTAGTTAAAACAACAAGGCTGCGCTGCATAGAAAAAATAAGATCGAAATTAATACGAAATCAAACATCAGGATGAACACTACTTTAAATTATATTGATGATTATTTCACCGGAGCACTGAACGACGATGAAAAGAGGGACTTTGAACGAAGGTGCGCCTCTGACCCGGACTTCGCGAAAGAAGTAGCAGAATACATCACTATCCGCGATGGATTGAAATCAGAGTTACAACAGAAAAGAAAAGAAGAGTTTGAGAAACTCCGTAAGGAATTATCTGTTCCTGCAAAACCATCGAATATTATTACCCTTAGGCGGATAAGTTACCTGGTTGCAGCCTCCATATTACTCATACTTGGCTGGTTTGCCTTTTTTAACCGCAGCAATCCTCAATCAACAGCGGACAAATATATCGCGGCAAATTTAACCACCCTCAGGTTAAACATGGGCGTTTCAGATTCACTGCAAATGGGGATGTCGGCCTATAATTCTAAATCGTTCGCGGATGCTGAATATATTTTTAAATCGCTTGCAAGCAAGCAGGAAGCTAACCCCGATGCTCTTGAGGACCTGGGGCTTACCTACCTCGCTACGAAACAATATGACGAGGCTTTAAAAAGTTTTGATCAGTTATCAGCAGTGACCTTACATATTAATAAAGGACAGTTTTATAAGGCGCTTACGCTGATGGCGCGATCTAAGGGCACTGATAACCAGCAGGCAAAACAAATATTACAGGAAATAATAGACAAAAACTTATATGGTAATGAAGATGCCAGGAACTGGATAAAACAAATTAAAAACTAAAAACTAAACCAAATGAAAGCACATGGACAATCAGGATTTTGTGGAAAAATACTAAATCCTATCAATGAAGAAAAAGAAAATCTGGAGAAGAGAATCGTTATCCCCTGCAGACCGGACTACGGGCTTTTAGAAAAAACTTATCGCAAAAATGAGCTTATTGCGATTTTTGATAAACAGCCAACTAGTGAGGAGATTAACGAAAGAAAGAAATATCTTTTTGATCGCTATGGAATTGAGAATATTAAAATAATGCAATGTGGCTGTTGTTGCGACTTGAGGGTACAATTGTGGCTTGCAGACGACATCCATACGGTTATAAGTGGGAACCCTGTTACAGGCGGTTCCGGCGGCTCCGATCACACAGTCGGTGATAATTACTCCCTAAATTTTTTAAGTAAGATACCAACTCCAAAAAAAGTGAAACCAAATAAACATCCAGGTGATCCTCATAATCCCCAAATAAAGCTTCAGGAGGATTTAATAACCATCGCGGTGCTTGACACCGGTGTTGACCTTGATTTCGTAGATAACAATTATATTGGTAAAAACTTGCTGAACAAGACTGGCGATCCCTGTTTTAAAGATTCATTAAGCGGCTGGAACTTTGTTGACAACACTCCCGATACCAATGACGATAATGATCACCTTCATGGAACTCTGGTGACCCAATATATTATAGATCAATTTGAAGATCTATCTGAGAAGGAAGTTAAAAACGAACTTCAGATCATCCCCTTAAAAACCCACAACAAAGATGGCGTCGGCGATCTGTTTGCGATTTATTGTGCTGTGCATTATGCAATAGCCAAGGGGGCAAACATTATTAACGCCAGCTGGGGTTTTTACTATTATGAAGATGAAAATACCGGTGCGATAAAACTTCTTTGTAAATTAATTGAGGAATCAAAAGAAAATGGTATTTTATTTGTCACCGCTGCTGGTAATGAAACTGGTGAAGATGACATAGCTAAGGAAATTTATAAAGTGCAGCATGGCAATTATCCTAATTCCATCATTCTTCGCGACCTGGACTTCAACCCATTCATTCCTGCTTGCCTGAGTGCCGAACGTGACAATATGATTACAGTCACAACCACTGATGATCAAAGGGTTGCTCCCACAGAAAATTTCTCAAAAGAATATGTGGATCTTGGTGTCAATTATAAAGCCCATAGTGGACAGGATTTTGAGTTTGCAATTCCTTTCTTTGAAACCGGGACAATAGATTATATATCCGGGTCATCATTTGCTACGGCGATTGCATCCGGCGTTATAGGTGCAAATTGCGATAAAGCACGTTATGTAAGGAATACAATAAACAGGACTTCATTTATCAATGATTTAAAAGCAAAAGGTTTGTGTAAGGAAAATGTAACGCTAAAAGCAAAGATCAAAGACGGCAATTACATCTAAGAGGCTGTACCTCGCAATGACAAATATTAAGTTGTTCATTATCAGCAAAAAATGTCATTCCAGTCTTTTCCAGGGTGCCCTGGTTGATACTCGCAAAGACGTGGTGGTTTTGGGAGGTTTGATAAAACATAACATTATTATTTCGTTTTTAAACAGCCTCTAAGGAAGCATTACTATCTAATAAGGTTTCGCTTATGAATACATTACGTAAAATTACTATTGGGTTATGCGTTCTTGTTCTTAGTGCAGTTAATACCAGCGCCCAATGTATTTCTGATGACAGTATCCGCCGGCAGATCAATATTGTTAAAAACGACCATGATGATTATCATTCGAAAATAGATAGACTTACTTCACTTGGAACTTCTTATTTGAATTGCCATCCAAAAAAAGGCCCTGTATATGCAGAAATTTTGCACCGGATTGGCGAGTGCTATTACAAGATCAACGATTTTGAAAAAGCGATCGCTTATACTGCAAGCGCGGTCAACATTAATGAACATCCCGGCAAGCCGGAATCTTTTTTATGCAACAGCTATTTTAATCTCGGCCAGTCCTACCGTAAATTAAATATGGTAAAACGATCCAATTATTGGTTCAACCGCAGCGTTGGTATCGGGAAAAGATTTACAGATAAATATTTTATTGTAGGGTGGGCAGATGATCAGTTGGCGATTTCTTTTTTTAAGGCCGGCGATTATCAACGCGCCAAAGAGGTAGCAGACGAAGGCATACAATTCTCGAAGGCCGCCAAAGATACTTTATATGTTGGAGCTCTACTGGCGCAAAAGGCACAGGCGGAAGTTCAATTGGGCGATTTTGAGCAAGCAGATGAAAGTATTTCCGAATCACTGTCATTGCTTTCGGGAAAGGAAAATATTGAACTCGCCTCATCTTACTCTATCTGTGCTTATTTTATGAAAGCTATCGGGAAGTATCAGAATAGCTTGATTTATTATCAAAAAGCATTTCTTTTAAATAAAAAACTTGGGTTTTTTCGGCAATCCATAAATGATATCATGGATTTGGGAAATGTTTATGCTACTGATTTAATGCATGAAGACAGTGCAAGGAAATGTTACCTCATAGGTTTGCAGATTGCGCAAAAGAATGAAGACAATTACCAGGTGGCAGGTCTGTATGAAAATTTGGGTTTTACCTATTTACAGCAACATGATTTTAAACAGGCCCTAATATTTTATCAAAAGGGATTGAACGCGCTCCCTATAAATTTTTCTGATAAATCGATTGCCAGTAACCCGGAAGTCGGGACATTAAGCCAAATATCCAATGATTATTACGTTAGCAATTTGCTTGCTGACAAAGGGGAAAGTCTGCTTGCTTTGTACAAAGAAACGGCAGATAAATCGTTGTTGAAAGCAGCCCTGCAAACATTTCTTTTAGCTTCCCGGTCGGTGGATATGATGCGCTGGAAACAGCTCGGCGAAATTTCCAAACTGCATTGGCGCAATGAAACCAAGCAGATGTATGAAAACGCCATTGATGTTTGCTACTTGATGAATGACACTGAAAATGGGCTTTATTTTTTTGAAAAAAGCAGGTCGGTTTTATTGAATGATCAGCTCAATTCTTTAATAAAAAGAAATGTAATTGCAGATAAGAAACCGGCAAAAAAGTTACAGGTAAAAATTGACAGCCTTAATAGGCGACTGGTATTGTTGACAGACAGCGGGGTTAATACCGATAAACTAAAAGAAGAGTGGTTAGCTGCCAACCAGGAATGGGAAGATCAACAGAACCAGCTTGATGCAAAACTTTATGAAGGTACCGATGAGCCAGGTAAATCGGCGGATTACATTAAACAGCAGCAACATCAGCTTTCAATAAACAAGCAATCGCTGGTTGAATATTTTAGTAATGATTCCGTAGTCTATGCTTTGTTAATCACTCCTGTTAAAGCACAAATATTTAAAATAGCGTACCCTTCTTACAAACGTGATTGTAGCGAGTTTTTAAAATACTGCTCAAATGCCGGGTTGTTGAATCAGCATTATGGTCAATATGCAGGTTTAGCGGTAAAGCTTTATCAAAAGCTATTTGAACCGCTGCATATTGACAATGAACGGGTAATTATTTCGCCCGGGGATAACTTTATCCCTTTTGACGCCTTGCTTTATGACGCCCATTCGGATAATAGCTTCCTGTTCAAAAAACATGCATTTAGCTATGTTTATTCGATGCAGGTGTTAACGAATCAGCATCGCAGCAACACCGACCCGAATACTGTTTTTTTGGGTATAGCTCCCGAAAATTATCCTCCTCAAACTCACCTGGCACCTTTGATCGGTTCCGTTGCTTCGCTGGGTCGTATTCAAAACGGGTTCAAATCCTATACTCTATTAAATAGGGAAGATGCAAAAAAGACTGTGCTGCTTTCGCAACTACCGCAGTCTCAAATTGTACAGATATATTCTCATGCTGCTGCAGATAGTACCAGCAGGGATCCTATACTTTATATGGCCGACTCAGCTGTTTTGATGAGCGATATACAAAAGCTTAAATGCAATAATACGGATATGGTAGTACTTTCGGCCTGCAACACCGGGACGGGATATAACGCGATTGGCGAAGGCATGTTCAGCCTGGCCAGGGGATTTCGCCTGGCGGGAATCCCAAGTACCATAACCAACTTATGGCAGGCCGACGATAAAGCCACTTACGAACTAACTGAAAGCTTTTATAAATACCTGACTACGGGTATGCCTAAAGACCAGGCACTAAGAAAAGCAAAACTTGAGTTATTAAACGGTGACGCATCTAATTCCTTGCCTTTTTATTGGGCGCCTACTATTGTTTTGGGAGATAGCTCGCCGATTCATATTAATTTAAGTCTGCACACGTCAGGCTTTAATTGGCAGCTTATCTCCTTAACCATTTTGATAATCCTGTCAGGCGGCGTCTTTCTCTTTAAATCCAAGCAGAGAAAATCTACCAAGTAACAAACTTTTCCTATCACTACTGTAATTTCCTAAAAATGGGAAGCATGTTTCCTGTGGTGCCGGCTTTTTCGACTAATGAAGTAATTACAACAACTCAACAAATCGTTCAGCACATTAAATTAAGAAATCATGAAAAAGCTATTTTATTTATCAGCATTATCCGGCCTGATTTTATTGGCCGCTTCCTGCAATAAAGGAGAATTAGTAGGCCCCCAAAAACCGATTGACACATCAAAAAATCCTGGCCCCAAACCACCGGCCTGCGAGTCCGTGAAACAGATAACCTATGTTTTAAAAAATTCAACCGGGAATTCTACGTATGAAATTTCGTTCCGGGGTTCACAAAACTATATATTTAGCTTCCCGCCTTATGGCGACAAAACCGTATACGTTAACCCGGGCACTTATTCAATATATGTGTTTACCCCTAACTTCGATGATTACCAAAACGAAAGTTTTCAGATGAATAACCTGGCGCCGGTGATTGGATCAGGTGCTCACTATGATGGAGTGATATTAACCTCCTGCACTGTGCCTCAATCCGTTTCAATAACTCTGTAATTATTGTTAAGTGTTAATTAAGTATCGATTTACACCATATCACGCAAAAAAGCCGGCTCGTATTTGGGAGCGGCTTTTTGTTTTAATATCGCGCCACGAAGGACAAAAATATTCTGCAACTGGCTAATTAAAACCACAGAAAGCTCTGGAAATATCTACGGCAGCCAAACAATCTCGTGAAAATGAAAAAAATGTTTCCTGTTGTGATCCGTCTGCCGACTAATGAAGTAATCCAGAAAGAAAGTACAAACAAGAATTATTAAACGCATTAAATTAAAAATCATGAAAAATCTGATCTATTTATCCGCTTTATTATGTTTCATTTTATTTGTCGCTTCATGCACAAAAAATGATGCGATCAAACCGCAAAACGTAAGTGATACCGGGCTTACAGCTTGCGATTCAACAAAAAAGGTAAACTATGTTTTGTCAAATTCAACAGGCGACGATTCATATGAAATTGCATTTGCCGGCCAACAGAATTACACTTTCCCTATCCCCGCAAACGGAACTGCAACTGTTTCTGTTAAACCGGGCACGTACTCTATCTATGTATATTCTCCCGGAAATTATGCAGAGCATACTTTTTCTTTGAATGGCCTCGGGGTAGCAAAAGAATCAGGCGCCAGGTATGATAATGTATCAATATCAGGATGTTCCGTTGCACCATCTTTAAAGATCGATCAATAAAATGCACATTAATCATTGCTTATGACCTACGCCTTGTCGCAGAAATGAAGCCGTCCCAAAATATGGGGCGGTTTTTTGTTTTTAGGCATCCGTCCATGGCGTGAGAAAATCTTCTGAAACAGGGCTCATTAAAACCAGCAGAAAGTTCTGAAAATATCTCCGGCAATCCCCTTAATCTCATAAAATAAAAAAAAGTGTTCCCTGCATTGCCTCATTTGCCGACTAATGAAGTAATCCGAAAAAGAAACGGTGGCCAAATTTTAACATATTAAAAAAGAAGATCATGAAAAATCTAATCTGTTTATCAGCTTTATCAAGCGTAATTTTAATCGCTTCATGCACCAAAGGCGACCTAGCAGTGCCAGAAAACGGCGCCAAATCACTAAGCCCCGTTTCTGCCCCGGCCGCCTGCGATTCCGCAAAATTTGTAAACTATGTTTTAACAAATTTAACAGGGATCCCTTCTTATGTAATTGCATTTTCCGGCCCCCAAAACTACACATTTACTATCCCTGCAAGCGGAAGTACAACGATAGCTGTTAAACCAGGCACTTATTCAATATATGTGTATGCCCCCGGGAATTATTCACAGCACACTTTCCATTTGAACGGCCAGAGTACAACAGAAGAATCAGGTGCCAGGTACGACAACGTAGACATAACTCCTTGTAATGCTGGGCAATCGTTAGAGATAAGCCAGTAGCAAATACCAAATTCAAAGGTATCAAATTTATATTGCGGGAAATAAGCCGTCTCATATAGCGTGAGGCGGCTTATTGTTTAATAAACAATCCGGTGGCAATTCCGCACCCTCACTAATAATGTCTCATTAACTATCTCCCCATCTCTTTTACAAACGACGAAGCGTATGAAATATCAAAACTTCGACAAACCCT
>DASXMZ010000113.1:0-8747 GCA_036495385.1 Mucilaginibacter sp.
CCTGTAAGTGACCCTTTTAACCCAAAGGTATTGTTGGCGTACGATCCTAAAAATGAGGATAAGGCGATTGATAATGTTATGATGCAGTTGCATAAAACACGCGGTTTCAATGGCGATGTATTGGTGGCCAAACATGGTAAAATAATATACGAAAATGCAATTGGCTGGGCGGATTACCTGCGCCGCGACAGCCTGAAAATAAATTCGCAATTTGAACTGGCGTCCGTTACCAAAACTATGACATCGACAGCTATTTTGATGCTGATGGAACGCGGAAAGCTAAAGCTTGACCAGGATGTAAAAGATTTTTTCCCTGATTTTCCTTATGATGGTATCACTATTCGCTTATTGCTGACCCACCGTTCGGGAATGATGAACTACGTTTATTTTACTGATGACTTATACAGGAGCCAGCACCTGGACGAACGCAAAGGGATAAGCAATATGGACGAAATGGCATTGATAGCTAAATATAAGCCACGTCCGTTTAATAAGCCTGATAAAAGGTTCCTATATAATAACTCCAATTTCATGGTTTTGGGATCAATCATAGAAAAGGTATCCGGTATGCCTTATGCCCAGTTTATGAAAGAAAACGTTTTTAACCCGGCATGTATGGAACATACAGCGGTTTATTCAAAAGCCAATTATGATAAAATTCCGGTGGATGTGGTTGGGCACGACAGGGGCAGGTGGCGTTATTCTGTAGTGCAGAATTTTTTGGATGGCCCCGTTGGCGATAAAGGAATTTACAGCACAGTTGGCGATCTTTACCTTTTTGACAGAGCTTTACGCGATGGCAAGCTGCTAAAACAATCGACAATGGATTCGGCTTATATACCGCGCAACCCGATGCTGCACGGGCACTTTAGCTATGGCTATGGCTGGCGCATTTTTGAAGCTCCGGGCCAGCAGGTAATTTATCACACGGGCTGGTGGCATGGTTTCAGGCATATATTTTTGAGGGATATAAAAGACGATATTACCATTGTACTTTTGACAAACTTATCAAACGGAAGTTTGTTAAAACTTGACGACCTGTTTAAAGTTACAGGAATGCCCCTCGTACGAAAAAGCGCTTATAGGGGTAACGGTGAAACGAGTGATGATTGATTGAATTGGTGAGCGGTTGACTGGGTTGGATTAAGTTGATTGAGTTTTGATTATTAAATTTGTAAACTTAAACCACTCACTTAATCAACTTAATAAACTACTTAACTGAACAAAAATGTTTGATAAATTAATGCAGGCCCAGCAAAAGGCTGGCGAGATAAAAACCCGGCTGGATGCCATCACCGTAACAGGTGCAGCCGAAAGCGGAAAAATCTCCATAACCGCAAATGGCAACAAGGTTATTAAATCCATTACCATTGATGACGATTTCTTTAAGGAAGCTGACAAGGAGCAATTGGAAGAGCTTTTGGTTATCGCTATAAATAAGGCGATGGAGCAGGCCGATAATGTAAGTCAGACCGAAATGGCTGCGATGACCAAAGAAATGCTTGGCGGCCTTGGCGGACTGTTTTAAATCATAACACGCCCTTAAAGGAAACTGAACAAAGTTTTTCAATATTTGGTGCCGAATATCGAATTTTAAACGATTTCAATATTTTAAACTAAAACATTACCCCATGAAAACTACCTTTTACGGACAAGCGTCGTTCGAAATTGAAACAGGCGGAAAAAAACTACTTTTCGACCCATTTATTTCACACAACCCGATGGCTAAAAACATCGATGTTAATAGCTTAAAACCTGATTATATCCTTATTTCACATGGCCATGGCGATCATGTTGCTGATTTGCTTACCATCCAAAAGAACAGTGGCGCTACGGTAATTTGTATTGCTGAAGTAGCCGGATGGCTTGGTAAACACAGTGTTGAAAAAGCACATGGGATGAACATAGGCGGTGGCTATAATTTTGATTTCGGCCGGGTTAAAATGGTTAATGCTGTACACTCCAGTACCTTGCCGGATGGTTCACCGGGAGGCAATCCTGCAGGGTTTGTTTTATACGCCGAAGGAAAAACCATTTATTACGCAGGCGATACGGCGCTCACTTATGATATGAAATTGCTGGCCGACGAAAACCTGGACTGGGCTTTTTTGCCGATAGGCGATAACTACACCATGGGAGCCGACGACGCCATAAAAGCAAGCGCCTTTATAAACTGTAAAAATATTATCGGTATGCACTATGATACGTTTCCTGTAATCAAAATTGACAAAGGAGAAGTACAGGAAAAATTTAATAAGGCCGGATTAAATTTAAAACTACCCGGCATCGGCGAAAGCTTAACGCTTTAAATAAGAAACGCCCCTTAATGCGGGGCGTTTTTTTATTTAAAAAATTTCTGCACCTTCGTAGAATCCTTCTTCTTGCTTGTGTCCTTTTTCATCTTTTTCTTCTTAGAAGTATCCTGCTGTAAAGCTTTAACCGTCGGCGCCGTGCTATGCGCATAAACGCTTCCAAATGAGATCGCTGCCAAAGCAATCATAAAAAATAGTTTTTTCATAAGTTTTCAGATTAATGTTAAGATGTAAAAAGTAGATTAATTATATATTAATATGTGTAATCTATAAGCAATAACGGGTATCAATTCTGTTTATTTTGTCTTTATTGAAAATTAATCAGAACAGGCTGAACTTGAGATAGAAAGAAATACCCGCCAAAAGGCGGGTGCTTGTTATTTACATTTTTGTGGTATCCTTCGTTTTTTTCTTCTGTTTCGTTTTGTCATCTTTTGTCTTGGTTTTCGTTTTTGAAGTATCCTGCTGTGCTTTTACAGGTATCGCAGCAGACACCGCTCCGAAAGAGAATGCCGCCAGGGCAATTATGCAACATAATTTTTTCATGGTTTTTGAATTTAATTTTAAAGATTAATTAATTTTAGATTAAACAATATAAAACAATATATAAAACGATTTCTTTTATATATTGTTTTATGTCGTTTAAGTTACATGAAAAATAAAAAAATCAAGTAAGTTTAAAAATTGCGGTTGGAGCTGATTGACAGACTATTTATTTATTAAGCTCCGTTTCGATGCGGGCCTGAAGCTCTTTTTTAAAATGATCATCGAGCCTGATCTCCATCTTTGTTGAACTTCGAAATAGTTCTTTTACCATATTGTTTATAATCAAGCTCTGTTTTCCGTACAACCGGCAGAAGGAGCATCCAAACAGGTGTATCCTTAATTCTGTCATTTCGCGAAAGCTGATCTTGCCGAATGATTTCTTTTCAATCAGGAACGTAGCCTGCTTACAGTTGTATATAATTTTCTTCAAATTGTTCATGGTTAAATATTTTAAATCCAGTTTTTTTGAAGGCATGCCCTTAAATTAACTTTCGTGCGATGGATGATCACCCAAAAGTTAGATGCCGTTACTTTCAGTTCCGAACAAATTGTGTCGGTTGGTTCATCCTCGATATGTTTCATCGTAAAAACAGCCTTCCACAATACCGGTAATTTTTGCAGGCATTTTTGCAATATTTGTTCAAATTCCTTATTAACGATGTGATCTTTATCTTCAATACCAAATGCCAACGGCTTATGTTCGTTGGTCCAATGCCCGTTGTCCTTGTCAAAGAAATCGTCCTGTTCCTGTTCCGCTTCCCGGGCCTCGGTCGTTTTTAAGCCCGATGACTTTTTCCGGTAGACATCGATAATTTTATTTTTAAGGATGGCGGTCAGCCACGTTCGTTCCGAACTTCTCCCTTCAAAACCATTTATCTTTTCGAGCGCAGCTAAAAAGGTATCCTGCACCAGGTCCTTTGCCTGGTTTTCGTCGTTGATGCGGCTAATGGCAAAAGAATAAAGGTAATCGGCGTGGGTATTTACCCATTGGTGAGGATTTACTTGATGATTCATATAAGATTTTGACAGGCACGAATTATTTCGAATTGCACAAATTATCTGAGTGCAATTAGTTTTATTCTTTGGACGTTAATTTATTTGAAACCTTACAATATGCAGCACAAATTACACGAATTATAAAAGTTGATTTGTGCAATTCGAAATAATTCGTGCAGTTCGCGTCAATTTACATGTACAAGTTGATACAAGTTGATTCAATGAAATTTATGCAAATAAAAAATTTTAATTTTATTGTAAGGTTCCAAAACGATCTGCGACCAATCCGATAAAGACGTCAAATTTAAGCCATAAGTTATGAGATCAGTTAAGATATTTATGCTTGCCGCTTTTCTTGTTATTGCGGTAACCATCACCACAGCCTTCAATTATAAGTTGCTGAATAAAGTAAATAGCGCGAACAAGGGATTTGCCTTTGTAGAATTATTCACATCTGAAGGCTGCTCCAGTTGCCCCCCTGCGGACGAGCTTGTAGCAAAGATTCAGAAAGAAAGTAAAGACAAACCGGTTTACATCCTGGCTTATCACGTGGACTACTGGAACCGGCTGGGATGGAAAGATGTGTTCAGCAGCGCTGATTATTCAAAAAGACAAAATGACTATGCCAATTATTTGCACCTGCAATCGGTTTATACGCCGCAGATTGTGGTTAACGGTAAAACTGAGTTTGTCGGATCTGAAGAGGCTATCCTGCGAAACGCCATTAATACAAACCTGGAAAAAGCGCCGTCAGCTCAGCTAACTTTAAATGTTTTAACTGCCAATCAAAGTCAGGCCACTATAAAATATGAAGCTGAAGGAGCCGACAAGAACACCGCCCTTTTTATTGCGGTATTACAAAAGAATGCGCAAACAAAAGTTGAACGCGGCGAAAATGGAGGTCGTACTTTATCGCACGTGCAGGTTGTACGCAAACTTCAAAAGACATCTTTAAATGGAAATAGTGGTGAAATAAAGCTTGCCCTACCTAAAGGTTTTGATACTCAAAACTGGGAGATCATCGCCTTTTTGCAAAACACATCGAACGGAAATATAACCGGGGCGTCGAAGGCTGTTTTTCCCGCCGAAATTACTCAAATGGCCGTGCCACACTAAAAAATCCGACTGAAATTTATTTAGTATTTTTGGATTCACTTAGCATCATTTTACGTAAGTAAGCTGATGGTATGCTGTTTACGATTTTAACATTCCGATGAAAGCTATAAAAGAAAAGCACTCTTTAGCTATGCGCTGGTGCCATTGGGTAAACTTCCCGATACTAACGATAATGATATGGAGCGGGATGCTGATTTATTGGGCCAATGACGAATATTCAATAACGCTTTTTGGCCATACATTTTTCCGATTTTTCCCCGATTGGTTTTACAATACTTTAAAAATCCCTCATCGCCTGTCTGAAGGGATGGCTTTTCATTTCCTGTTTATGTGGTTTTTTACCCTTAACGGGATTTTGTACCTGTTATATACACTTATATCAGGCGAATGGCGTGAACTGGTACCTAAAAAGAGTTCTTTTAAAGAGGCCTGGCTTGTATTATTGCATGATTTACATATTCGCAAAACCGCTCCGCCACAAAATAAATATAATGCCGCTCAGCGTATAGCCTATACTGCTATAATTATTATGGGCTTTGGTTCAGTAACAACAGGTTTGGCCATTTATAAGCCGGTACAATTTTATTATTTAACATGGCTGTGCGGCGGCTACCATTTTGCGCGGGTATTGCATTTCGTTTTAACCCTCGGATATGTTTTCTTTTTTTTAATCCACATCATCCAGGTTATACTTGCCGGCTGGAATAATTTCAGCTCTGTTATTTCGGGTTTTGAAGTTGTGAACGAAACCCCTCAACCCGTTATTGAAGTTCCACAACCTATTATTCAAGTCCCAGATAAAGATGAAAAAGAAGGATAAAAAACCCAAAAAGGAGCTTACAATAGAGCAAAAGATATCAAGGCGCAACTTTATATCTTTTACCGCTTTCGCGGTTTTAGCCGGAACTGCTTTTGAAGGATGGCGCTGGCTTTACAAATCGCCCCAGGAAGCAGCCGGCATAACAGGGGGGAGCCGCAAGCCGTTGCGCAGGGCGCTCAACAAAACCGAACTATTTTTCAGGAGAACGTTCAGCGATAATCACCTGGTAAAAACCTATCCAAAATCGAGGGCTGCTAAACATGTAAGGGTCAACAGCGACATAGGAGTGGAGGCTAATAAAAAATTCGACCCAACCTGCTGGAAACTACAGGTGAATAAAAAAAACGGCGAAGTTTTACAGGTCTCGTTAGACGATTTAATGGCGTTGCCAAAAACCGAGATCATTTATGATTTTAAATGTGTTGAAGGCTGGGACCAGATATCGCACTGGGGCGGAGTTAAGTTTAGCGATTTTATAAAATATTTTGAGCTGGACGACTATGCCAAAATGCAATACGTAGGCATGGAAACGCCGGATAAAGCTTATTATGTAGGTATTGACATGCCCAGCGCTATGCACCCGCAAACTTTACTGGCCTATGAAGTTAATGAGAAACTGTTGCCGTTGGAGCACGGCGCGCCTTTGCGGCTCATTATTCCGGTTAAATACGGCATAAAAAACTTGAAACGCATAGGCTCAATAACCTTTAGTAACACGCGCCCGCGCGATTACTGGGCCGAGCAGGGGTATGATTATTATTCGGGACTGTAGATATGAGGCAAAAGGGTAAAGGCGAAGGGTGAAAGGTCTCTTTGAACCTGGAAATAAAAGCTACTGCTTCAACGCCATAGCAACTAAATTATCGAGATTTAAAGGAGAGTTTTCCTGGTGCAGCAATGAATACCTTTCTTCAATATACCATTGCTCATTATAAGCTAAAAAGACCTTCTTTTGATTATCCTCCCATGCAATTATTTTCAAAGGCAGATCAAGGGCAGCAACGGGGTTTTCAATCAAAATTGGGCCGCCAGCCTTCGGGTTTCCAAACATAATGAACTCAAGCGGCGATATATTTTGCCCTGCTTTTTCTAATTCTGCCTGCTGGTTGATTCTTGCATATATCGTCGCTCCGTGTTGCCGCAAAAAAGCTTCCAGGCGGTCAATTGTGTCTTTTACAGAAAAAGGGCTCGGGTGTATAATAACTCCTTTGATATTCATAATATTCAAGTTTAATAAATACTAGTGTCGCATCAACAGTAAAATGTTGCGAAGTCCTGAGTCTGAAGTCTCGGGTCCTAAGTCGGAAAAGAACAAAATTCAGCTCCAGACCTGCGACTAATCCCGATAGCTATCGGGACTATTGACCTGACACTAGTTATTGCAAAAAACAGGTAATTAATAGCCGCCTTTATTTTCCATATGTACAAAGTCATTTGTCTGTGGTTGACCGCCAAATCGTTTCTTAGCTTCTTCAAGCATGGCGGCCGTGGCCGTCGCGCCTACCCGTGTTACGCCAAGTGCTTTAACTTTTAGCAAATCGTCAAGCGTGCGTACTCCGCCGGCGGCCTTAATCTGCACTTCGGGTGCAGAATGTTTACGCATCAGGATCAAATCCTTTTCTGTAGCTCCTTCATATGAATATTTGCCGTCGCTTCCTTTTACAAAACCATACCCGGTAGATGTTTTTACAAATTCAACTTTTAGTTTGCTGCATATCTCGCACAATCTTATTTTGAATTTATCCTCCGGAAGAAAATCATTTTCAAAAATAACTTTTAAAGCTGCTTTGTATTTTTTTGTCGCGGCTACTATGGCGGCTGTTTCCTGTTCAACATATTGCCAGTCTTCGCCTAAAACTTTCCCGATGTTTACCACCATGTCAATTTCATGCGCTCCATCTTTACAAGCCTGTTCTGTTTCGTAAACTTTTACAGCTGTGGTGCTGTTCCCCTGTGGAAAGCCAATAACGGCGCACACCATAACATCCGAGCCTTTCAGCCACTCAAGCGCTTCTTTAATTGCATACGGTTTAATGCAAACCGTGGCCACATTGTAATTTTTTGCCAGCAGGCATCCTTCGTGCAAATCCTTATCCGTCATTGTAGGATGCAGCAAAGAATGATCTATCATTTTTGCCAGCTCTGTAACTTTATCCATGATTATTTTTTTATAAGACGTGAAATTAAAACTATTCGGTTTAAATATGAAGAATTTATTCCTTTGTAAATATTAATCGTTTGAGCATTAGTTCATTGTTTTCACCATTGGTTTTAAAGACAATACTTATTGAATTTTTAAACTCGCCGATGGTTAGGTCACACACGTACATCTGTTTTTTATTCTCCTTCTTTGGTGAGTTTAATGACAACCAACCGCTCACCTGTGTTTGCCTTTGCCAAAATGATATGTCGGCTCCTTTTGGATTGATTTCAACATCGGCATACAATTTATAACGCCCCGGGGGGATTGCCGCTAACGAAATGTTTATCCTTCCGTCATCGTCGGCTGTAAAATTAAAGCCTGAATAGTCCTCTTTAACGCCTGTTATGCCCCAAAAACCGAATTTCATCAGTTGGGGATACATAATTAAGGTATCAAGAACATAAGACCTGCTTAACCGGTTGATGGGTTGACTTATTTTACTGACCGGATCGGATGAATAGTACAAAGCCATAGAAGTATAATCTACCGGCACTTTATTCCCCTGGGGGCCGTGCTCAATGGAATGAAAAATATGATTGTTGAAAGATATTTTATCGTCAAGGTACAGCCTGTACCCGCCGGTCCGGGCGAAGGGTAGGGAATAATCCAGTGCGCCGTGCAATGGGAGACTCATCTTTGTATCCCATCTATCCATCAGGGCGTACCATCCGCCATTAAAATAATCCTCGGACCCTGTGCCGTGTATGCGTGTGACGCCATCGGTGGAAGTAGAATCGTCACCCTCAAAAAACAG
>DASXMZ010000114.1:0-6303 GCA_036495385.1 Mucilaginibacter sp.
CTCATCGATTCGCACGTTGGAGCATGAGCTGTTGAAAACTGAAATTGCCAACCTGACTTTGTACGGTTATGGTATAAAAGGTTTTATGCTATCGATGATTGAAACTGCATTAAGCATTACCAATAACAACATTAATGTAGCAGTGGTCGAAAAAATTCTGGATTTGGGCAAGCAGATGCTCGATCGGCCTATTGAATTGCTTGATGGGGTTGAAGAAGTATTGCTGGCTTTAAAAGATAAATACCGGTTGGTTATTGCCACAAAAGGCGACCTGCTTGACCAGGAAAGAAAACTAAAAAAATCCGGTATCAGCCATTATTTTCATCACATCGAAATCATGTCTGAAAAGGATGACGCCAATTATCTTAAACTGATCAGACACCTTGATGTAAAACCCAACGAATTGATGATGGTTGGTAATTCTCTTAAGAGCGATATATTACCCGTTTTAAATGTAGGTAGCTACGGAGTGCACGTGCCATATCATATCACCTGGGCACATGAGCATATTGAAGATAGCATTGATAATGAAAAATTTAAAAGCGTTGAGTGCATTAAAGATATATTGGAATTTTTATAGTCTGAAAGGTATATGTGCGTTCGAAACCATATAGGTAAATGAAACCATGAAAACAGCGTTTATAACGGGAGCAAACAAGGGGATTGGGTTTGAAACTGCAAAACAACTTTTAGCGGCGGGATATTATGTTTATTTAGGCAGTCGCGACATTGAAAAAGGAGCAGAAGCGGTAATGGAATTAAATTCGGATGACGTAGAAGCGATACAAATTGATGTCAGCAACGAAGAGTCAATTGGCGAAGCCCGGGGAACGATCGGTAGTAAAGCTGCTTCTTTAGATGCTTTGATAAATAATGCAGGTACCAAAGAGGATTTCCCAGATAACCCAACAGCTATAAATACAGACGTTATCAGGCGGGTATTTGACACCAATTTTTTTGGAGCCATTAATGTCACTATGGCATTCCTTGATCTGCTAAAAGCAGCACCTGAACCAAGAATTGTAAATGTTACGTCTGGGTTGGCCTCACTTACTTTGCACAACGATCCATCATGGAAGTATTATCATCTTAAACGCGCTGCTTATGGGCCGTCCAAAACAGCCTTAAATGCCTATACAATTGCACTTGCATTTGAATTAAGAGATAGCTCCTTCAAAATAAATGTTGTTGATCCCGGTTTTACGGCTACTGATTTTAACCAGTACAGGGGAACTGGCAGCGTGGCCGATGCGGGGAAAATAATTGTTAAATATGCCACACTTGACGCAGATGGACCTACCGGGAAGTTTTTTAGTAACGAGAGCGAAAGTGAGAATCAGGAATATCCATGGTAAGTTAATGGTATATTTTATTAAAAGCAATTTTATAAGAAATGGACAACCTTGCTTTCTTAATTAATCTGCTTCTGCTTCCAGCGTGTACATTTCATCAATAGAGTTGGCGTATTTCTTCTCAATTACTTTGCGTTTAGCTTTCAATGTAGGGGTAATCTCACCATCATCAATGCTAAATGGTTTGCGTTTTACCTTGAAGTTTTTTATACGCTCGAACTTAGCCAGCTCATGAGACAATCTTTTTATGTCCTGGCCTATCCAATCAACAATCTCTTTGTCATCGATAAACTGTTCTGGCTTTTCAAAAAATTCATTACTTAAATGGAATGTTTCCTGAAGTGTATCTCTTGATGGTACCACAATAGCGGTGATGTATTCCCGTCTGTCACCAATCAAAAAGACCTGTTCAATTTTGGGGCTTTTTAAGTAGGTGTTTTCAACCGGGGTGGGATAGATATTTTTTCCGGATGAATTTACAAGCATGTTTTTCAGACGGTCGGTAATCTGCAGGTTACCCCTGAAATAGCGGCCTATATCACCTGTGTGGAACCAGCTGTCGGTATCGATTACTGCTGCGGTTTCTTCAGGTTTGTTCCAGTAGCCCTTCATTACACAATGACCCCGAACAATGATCTCACCTTCCTCGGACTGAAAATCTTCGTTAAAAGTATGGTGTGTTTGTATAGTGTAAATTTGTTTGGTATCGACATTTTGTATGGCTACCTCAATTCCCGGAATTATGCGGCCAACCGTTCCGTAGATGACCCTATGGTCTTCGGTAACCGACATAACCGGCGAGGTTTCGGTTAAGCCAAATCCTTCCAATATTTTTATACCGAGATCACCAAAAAACTCACCTATATTTTTGGGCAATGCACCTCCTCCAGAAAGCATGACCTTTAAGCGTCCGCCTGTTCTCTCTTTTATCTTACTAAATACCAGTTTCTCTGCAATCTTTTGTTGGTTTGCCAGTAAAAGTCCCGGTTTTTTACCTGCTTCTTTAACCAACCGGGTTTCTCTGCCAATTTTTAGTGACCATAAAAATATCTTTGCTTTAATGCCGCCGGCGCTGGTGCCGTTTTTCATAGCCCTGTCGTGAATGCGTTCCAAAAGCTTGGGTACGCAGTTCATCACAGTGGGCTTTACTTCAGCCATATTTTTTGCCAGCAGCTCCAGACTTTGGGCAAATGCTATTTTACACCCGCAAAAAAGGCAAACATGGTAAGTAGCAGTCCTTTCAAACACATGAGATAGCGGAAGGAAAGACAAAAACACATCTGTTTCCTCTATGATAGGTATCTGGATAAGACTAACCCGCGCATTTTCCGTGAGGTTATAATGAGTGAGCATAACGCCTTTAGGGGTGCCCGTAGTGCCGGAAGTATAAATGAGACAGGAAAGATCGGATGGTAAAATAGCCTCCCGGGCTATATCAATTGCTTTGCTATGTTTTGGGATAAATTTTAAGCCTTCTTCTATAACTTCCTTAAGACTAATCACCCCCGCATTAATGGCAAGCTTTTCTGTTACTTTTTCAAAATCATTGAAGGCAGGAATTATCCGCATCAATGCCTTACAATTGTTGGACACTTTTAGCACCTTACGCAGCAGAAACGGATTGCCTACCAAAATAGTCCTCGCGCCTGAATCGTTTAAAATATATTCAATTTCTGCTTCGCTGAGCGTGGGGTATATGGAAGTATTTACAGCACCAATCTGTTGTAAAGCCTGGTCGTAATAAACGTAATCCGGTCCGTTTTCCAGAATTAAAGCAAGCCGGTCGCCTTTTTTAATGCCGATTTCGAGGAACCACGCCGAGATGGCATCTATTTTTTCAAGCGCCTGCCGGTAGCTAATATCCACCCAGATGTCACCGACCTTATGCGACATAAAAGTATTGGTATCCGGGTGAATATTTTTTACAATATTACGGATAAGGCTGGGAATCGTTGATTTCTGAGCTGGGGTATTCATTAATTTAAACCTGGTTTTTATATTATAACAAAGCTAATTTTATTTTTAAAAATATAAAATTTTGTTAGGTTTGATGCATAATTACTTTCCCAACATATCAAACGAGGATTATCAAAAATCCGGCCTGTTAAACAGGTATACAAATGCGGATCGTCGATCAGCGATAGACTTGTATTGCCGTTTTTTTAACTTTTAATTTCATAGCAAGCTCATTTAACAAATGACTTGGCACTTCACTATGTGCTTAGTCCAATTCAATAAAAAAATCATGGAACAAAAATCCAATAAAACGATAGTGTTAGAATGTTGCCGGAAAATAATCCGCGACTTTGACCTGTCCCTTGTCGATGCTTATATCAGGGAAGATTATATTCAGCATAGCCCTACTGTTAAAAATGGCAGGGCGGGCATTTTAGAAATGTTAACTTTTTTGAAAACCCTGCCGAAACCGGCAGTAATGTCTCCATCCCCGATTATAAGGGTTATAGCCGAAGGGGATTTTGTAGCCGTTCACCTCGACGTGAAGTTTATGGGAAAAAGAATGGCAGTGGTCGATTTGTACCGGTTAGAAAATGGTCAGATAGCTGAGCATTGGGACGCCGGACAGGTTCAATCTGAATATGGCGATGGCCTGATAACGATGACCAATGGCATAACAGTAATAGAAGAATCGGCCAACACAATTAGAAATAAAAAGTTGGTAGCTGACTTTTACAGTGAATTAATTCCGGGGGAATTTGCAGAAGCAGGAAAGTTCCTTACCTCGGCTTTAATTAAGCACACCCCTGACACCGGGTTATTTACAAGCCGGATCCGGGAAATTAAAATTCACAGAATCATAGGTGAAGGCAATTTTATCATGACCCAATGCGAACATAGTAGTGAAGATAAAACCTTCGCCCAGTATAATATTTTCAAAATTGAAGATGATAAAATTGCGGAGCATTGGAGTGTGGAGCAGGAGGTTCCGGCGATGATGGCTCATGGTAACGGGATGTTCTAAGCAGAATTTATTATCTCCAGCTCCGTTGTCCGTGTCCTCACGGACAACTTCTTTGGGGAAATAATGGTGTCTGTGAGGACACAGACAACTGGAATGGACAGAAAACAAAAAAGGCGCTGCGAGGCGCCTTTTTATTGTTTTATATGATGTGATGTATTAAACAGAGAAACTTTCCCCGCAACCGCAAGTACGGGTTGCATTAGGGTTATGAAAATTAAAACCTTTGCCGTTCAACCCATCGGAGAAATCAAGTTCGGTACCGGCAAGGTACAGGAACGACTTCATATCGAGGGTCATGCGGATACCTTTATCTTCAAAAAACTGGTCGCCTTTTTTTATTTCGTTATCAAAATCCAGGTTATATGATAAGCCTGAGCAACCACCTCCCTGAACAGATACACGCAGAAAATACGACGCATCAAGCCCCGAATCCTGCATTAGGTGTTCAATTTTACTTTTTGCTTTATCAGTTACAGTTACCATTTTATTCGTTAGTATTTAGTATCAAGTAGCTAGTATCAAGCCAAACATTATTTAGACCCGAGGTCTTGCTACTTGATACTAAATACTTGCTACTACTAATTAGTGATGTACTTTTTCGCTTTCAATTGGCGCCATGCCGTTTTTTACGCGGAAATCGTTTATTGCCGCTTTAATCGCATCCTCTGCTAAAACTGAGCAGTGGATTTTTACGGGCGGCAATGCCAATTCTTCAACAATATCCATGTTGTCGATTTTCATCGCATCGTCAATGCTTTTGCCTTTAAGCCATTCGGTAGCCAGCGATGATGAAGCGATAGCCGAACCACAGCCAAATGTTTTAAACTTAGCATCGGTGATCATGTTGTTATCATCAACCTGTATCTGCAGGCGCATAACGTCGCCGCATTCAGGCGCACCAACCAAACCAGTACCTACCTTGTGACTGCTTTTATCCAAAGTGCCTACGTTGCGGGGGTTGGTGTAGTGATCGATTACCTTTTCTGAATATGCCATTTTCTTAGTTATTGAATTATTGATTTAGTGAATTATTGATTTCTATAATTCTATTCTTTTTATTTTTATTAGTGCCAACAGCATTAGCGAATCTGCATTTTTTTAAAAATCCAAAATCGTAAATCCGACTTCCGAAATCCTTAATGTTCCGCCCATTCAATTTTGCTCAGGTCAACGCCTTCTTTGAACATTTCCCACAGCGGAGAAAGCTCACGAAGATGATTAACCGATTTCTTGGTTACTGCAATGGCATAGTTCACTTCTTCTTCAGTTGTAAACCTGCCTAAACCAAAACGGATGGATGAATGTGCTAAATCGTCGGATAAGCCTAAGCTCTTTAACACATACGACGGCTCTAGAGAAGCGGAAGTACAGGCTGAACCTGACGATACAGCTAAATCTTTCATTGCCATCATTAAACCTTCGCCTTCTACGTATTTGAAAGAAAGATTAGCTACGTGTGGTAAACGGTGTGCTACATTTCCGTTTACATAGCTTTCTTCCAGTTCTAGTAATGACGACTGCAATTTATCGCGTAAAGCTGACAAACGTTTTGCTTCGCTTTCCATTTCCTGCTGGCATAGTTCGCAAGCTCTACCCAAACCAACAATACCAGGAACATTTAATGTACCTGAACGCATACCGCGCTCATGGCCACCGCCATCCATCTGAGCGGTAACTTTAACCCTTGGGCCTTTGCGGCGAACATATAAAGCGCCGACACCCTTAGGGCCATATATTTTATGTGCTGACAACGACAACAAGTCGATGCCATCAGTATTAACATTAACCGGTATCTTTCCAACAGCCTGTACAGCATCTGTCATAAACAAAGCGCCGTATTTATGGGCGATTGCCGATATTTCTTTTATTGGCTGTATAACGCCGATCTCGTTATTACCATACATAATCGATACCAAAATAGTATCGCTGGTCATGCTTTCTTCAAGCTGTGCAAGGTCAATTAAACCATCT
>DASXMZ010000115.1:0-3195 GCA_036495385.1 Mucilaginibacter sp.
TTGAGCATGAGGCAGAAGAAATACGTGATATTATAACTTCGGAAGAAATTTCCAGGCGGCGTGATTTCAGAAATGTTACCACTTTTACCATTGATCCATTTGACGCCAAAGATTTTGATGATGCCTTGTCATTCAGAAAATTGGAAAACGGCAATTACGAGGTCGGTGTTCATATTGCAGATGTATCACATTATATAAAGCCTGACTCGGCTTTGGACAAAGAAGCTGAAGAGCGGGGAACATCTGTTTACCTGGTCGACAGGGTAATACCGATGTTGCCTGAGCGCTTGTCAAACGGCCTGTGTTCATTACGACCAAAAGAAGATAAGCTTTGTTTTGCCGCAGTTTTTGAAATGGATGAAGACGCGCAGATTATCGATCAATGGTTCGGCAAAACAATCATTCACTCAGACCGCAGGTTTGCTTACGAAGAAGTTCAGGAAGTTATAGAAACCCAAAACGGCGACTTCAGAGACGAGATATTAAAGTTAAATGCCCTGGCATATAAACTGCGCGAACGTAAATTTCAACATGGCGCTATAAGTTTTGAAACCACCGAGGTGAAATTTAAACTGGACGAACAAGGCAAACCCACTGGCGTTTATGTAAAAGAACGAAAAGACGCCCACAAACTGATTGAAGATTTTATGCTGCTGGCCAATCGTAAAGTGGCCGAATATGTAAGCAAAATGGGCAAGGGTAAACATAAATATACTTTCGTTTACCGCGTACATGATACTCCTAAACCAGAGGCTTTAGCCAATTTCGCTCAGTTCGCGGCCAGGTTTGGTTATAAGATCAATACCAAATCGGATAAGGAAACCGCCAAATCTCTCAATTATCTAATGGAGGACGTGGAAGGCAAAAAAGAGCAAAATGTACTTACCCAACTCGCTATTCGTTCAATGGCCAAGGCTATTTATACAACTAAGAGCTCCAGTCACTATGGGCTTGCATTTGACCACTATACCCATTTTACTTCTCCAATCCGTCGTTATCCTGATGTGATGGTGCACAGACTCCTTTTTCATTACCTTAATGGCGGGCAATCTGCGAATGCCGAACATTATGAAAAACTATGCCAGCACAGTTCCCAAATGGAAAAAAAGGCAGCTGATGCCGAACGCGCATCTGTGAAATACAAGCAGGCCGAATTTTTAAAAGACCAGGTTGGCAGCGTATATAGCGGTGTTATCTCGGGTGTTACCGAGTGGGGTATGTATGTAGAAATCATCGAAAATAAATGCGAGGGAATGATAAGGCTCCGCGATATATCGGATGACTTTTATACTTTAGACGAAAAAAATTATGCAATAATCGGCCAACGGAAAAAGAAGGTTTACCAACTGGGCGATGAAGTAAAGATCAGAGTAAAGAACGTTGATCTCACCAAGAAGCAGATTGATTTTTCGTTGGTGACGGATTAGTGAGTGATTGATTAAGTTGATTGGGTGAGTAGTTAAAAACCCCATCACGCAACTTAGTAAACTTAATAAACCACTCACTTAATCAACCCAATCAACTTAAAACTAACCATGAAGACCCTTAAAGAACTACAGCAATTAATCAGTGAAGCAGTTAATAAGCTTGCCTTCCCCGAATATCCTGCTGAACTATATGAGCCAATAAGCTATATACTTTCACTTGGTGGCAAACGCATGCGTCCGGCACTACTGTTAATGGCCTGCGATTTGTTTGGTGGCGACACGAATTCTGCCGTCCCTCCTGCCCTGGCAATTGAATTGTTCCATAATTTCACTTTAATGCACGACGACATTATGGATAATGCCCCCCTTCGCCGGGGCAAAGCGACCGTGCATGAACGCTGGAACAAAAACGTAGGTATTCTCTCGGGCGATGTAATGCTGGTGCAAAGTTATGACTTGATGATGCAGATTGAGGAGCGTTTATTGCGAATGGTACTTGACATATTTAACAAGATTGCCGTTGGCGTGTGCGAGGGGCAGCAGATGGATATGGATTTTGAAAAGCGCAGCAACGTACACATCGAGGAATACCTGGAGATGATCCGCCTGAAAACATCTGTATTATTGGGCGGGGCGTTAAAGATCGGCGCATTGATAGGCGGAGCCAGTATAAAAGATGCAGAACTATTAAACAACTTTGGCGAACACCTGGGGGTAGCTTTTCAATTACAGGACGATATTCTGGATGTTTACGGTGATCCGGAAAAATTTGGTAAGCAGGTTGGCGGCGATATTATCAGCAACAAAAAAACGTATTTATTAATAAAGGCGCTGGAGTTGTCTGATGATCAGCTGACAAGGGAATTATCGGGTTGGATTAATCTCCAAAGATTCGACGCCAATCAAAAGGTAGCCGCTGTTACTGAAATTTACAACGCCCTAAATGTGCGAAAATTCGCGGAACGAGCGATGGAAACCTATGCCGAAAAAGCCTTTTTGGAATTGGATAAAATTAATTTGCCTGAAACTCATAAACAATACCTGCGCGACTTTGCGGATGGTTTATTGGTTAGGGAGAATTAGTATATTTATAAAATCATTTCGGATTTCGGATGTTCGATTTCGGATTTTAATTTATCTAAATCAGAATTTTGGGATTTATAAGATGCTTATAAGGTTATCCAAAGAGTGAAAATTATTTAATCCTGCAAATCTAATCGAAGCGGTAAAACTAAAAAAGTCTCCCTTTTAGGGGAGATTTAGAGGGGCATGATTTAACAATAATTTGCCATGAAAAGGTTTTTATTGGTTTTTATTACTACTATTATCTCGTTTAGTTTACAAGCACAAAAAACGGACACGGCAAAATACGCAGATGACGATAAAATTTATACAGATCCCGTAGAGGTGATGCCTGAATTCACGGGTGGCATGAGGAGGTTGTATGCCCGTCTTGAAAATATTGATTACCTGTTTTTAGATAGGATGAACGGCAGAATGGGAGAAACAATATTAATACTGATTATAGAAAAAGACGGCGGCATCAGTAATATAAGAGTGGTTCACGGCCTCTCGAGAGAGCAAGACAATGAAATAATAAAGGTCGTTAAAAAGTTAAAAAAATGGAAACCGGGTATGCAGGGTGGTAAGCCGGTTCGGGTACAATATGCTATACCAATTAATTTTAAGTTACTCAATTAAACAATTAACTATGCGCAAAATTCTACTGGTGCTTACTTTGATGGGCGCAAACCAGTTGTATGCCCAA
>DASXMZ010000116.1:0-4354 GCA_036495385.1 Mucilaginibacter sp.
GGCGGCAAGCAGAATATAAATGGATTGGGCGCATTGGCCGAAATATTCTATGATCACGGGAAACACCAGGTTTATGAAAACGATCCGTACAGGGGGTATTTATCAACCGTTCAGGCCATGGCCCACTTTGGTTTGGGGAAAGTAAATATGGTTGATTCTGTTGTAATAAAATGGCCAGGTGGAAAAAAACAAAAATTGCTAAATGTAAAAGCTGACCAAAAAATTAAAGTAAATATTGCGGCTGCTAAAAGCAGTTACTCATCAACACAACAGGAAATTGACTTTAAGGCATATTTTAAAGAAGTAACAGACTCATTGGGCCTTCACTATGTAAACAATAAGCCTGATTTTGTGGACTTTAACATTCAAAAGTTGCTGCCCCATAAATTGTCAGAATATAATCCGGCCCTGGCGGTTGGCGATATCGACGGTAATGGTTTGGACGATTTAATAATAGGAGGCGATGCCACGAACCAGGCGCAGGTGTTTTTCCAATTGCCTAATGGCAAGTTTAAACAACGCGACCTCTTGCCAACTAATAACAGCAACATCAATAAAACATTTAACGATGCAGGGCTATTGCTTTTTGATGCTAACGGGGACGGAAAATTGGACCTTTATGCGGCAAGCGGCGGATACACCGATGCCCCGAACAGCCCATCATACCAGGACAGGCTGTATTTAAACGATGGAAAAGGAAATTTTACGCTGGCAACGGATGCATTGCCATTAAATTTTACAAGTAAATTATGCGTTAAAGCTTGTGATTATAATAAGGACGGAAAGCTTGATCTTTTTATATCGGGGAGAGTAGAACCGTGGGGCTATCCAAAACCAGTTTCCAGTATTATTTTGAGGAATGACAGCAAAGATGGCCATGTTAAGTTTACAGATGTAACCGCCGAAGTAGCCCCTGCATTAAAGAATATAGGGATGGTATGTGACGCATTATTCACCGATTTTGATAATGACGGCTGGCCCGATTTGATTTTGGCGGGGGAATGGATGCCCATTACCTTTCTTAAAAATGAACATGGGAAGTTTGTTAATGTCACTTCAAAAACCGGGGTTGGTGATAAATTCGGCTGGTGGAACTCATTAGTAGCCGGAGATTTCAGGCATACCGGCCGCACCGATTACATAGTAGGTAATGTTGGTCAGAATACTTTATTTCAGGCGAGCGACAAATATCCTGTTTATATAACTGCCAAAGATTTTGATAACGATGGTGCTTATGATGCAATACCTTCAATTTTTCTACCCGATCAAAATGGCGAAAAAAGAGAGTTTCCCGTACAGGGCAGAGATGATATGTTTAAGCAAATGATAAGCTTGAGGAAAAAATTTACTAACTATAAATCTTTTGCGGTGGCAACGATGGACGATATATTATCCCCGGAGCAAAGAAAAGGAGCTTTAAGACTAAAAGCTAATATGTTGAAATCCTGTTTTTTACGAAACGACGGTAATGGCAAATTTACACTCATTCCTTTGCCCGTTGAAGCACAGTTTTCGGCTTTGAACGGCATGGAAACCGGCGATTTTGATGGCGATGGAAACCTCGACGTTGTTATTAGTGGCAACGACTATGGCACGGATGTTTCAATAGGCCGCTACGATGCACTTAATGGCTTAATGTTAAAGGGCGACGGGAATGGAAATTTTAAACCGCAAACCATTTTACAAAGCGGTATTTACATACCCGGCAATGGCAAGGCGCTGGTGAAATTCAGAGATACCAGGGGCAATACATTTTTAGCAGCCAGCCAGCACAAAGATTCTTTAAAGGTTTTTAAAATGAGCGGCAACGCGAAAACAATAAGTGTAAATTCTAATGATGCATATGCCTTGATTACCTATCAAAATGGAAAAACAACCAAACAGGAGTTTTATTACGGGTCGTCATTTTTATCGCAGTCGGGGAGATTTTTAACTTTAACAGGGGACATAAAAACAGTTGCTTTAGTTGACAATAAGGGAAAAACCCGCGGGGTAATGCCTGATAGAAACTTGGCGTATTTAAAATCTTCTAAAAAGTAAAATGAAATTTTGCAGGCGGCTTAAGTCGGGCCTGAACATGAGCAATCGTTACAGATCGTCCATTTTTACCGGTGTCGGGTGTCCCCCGGCTACCGGTTTAACATTTTTATGCTAATCGTTAACCATAGTGTTATTCAAAAAAATGGCAAATCTTTAGTTTTACGGACAGATGAGCATCAACAATAAGTGTTCATCGTCTGTAATCAACTATGCCCGAAATGCATAAAACATCAATACAAAGCGCGGTACGGGAAATTACACCGCTAACACAAAATGATTGCTTTTCTGTATCATCAAGAACGATAAGAGACTTTGATGTACCATTGCATTATCACGAAGAGTACGAGCTTTCGCTGATTTTAAATGGAAAAGGCGCAAAACGTGTTGTGGGAAATAGTATCGAGATAATAAATAATGTAGAACTTGTATTTATCGGCCCTAACCTTTATCACACATGGTTTACACATCAATGTACTTCGGATACCGTTACTGAAGTAACCATAAAATTCCATAAAGACCTGTTTAACGAAACATTCTTAAAAAGAAACCAGCTTTGCTTATTAAAAAACATGTTTAATAATGCCCAGCGTGGGATCTTGTTTTCGGAAGAAACGGTGATGAATACGGTTGAGCGCATTATAAGCCTGAAACAGAAGAAGCATTTTGAAGCAGTTCTGGAGTTGCTTAATATACTTCATATTCTTTCGGTGTCTTCAACTATTAAATTACTTTCAGACACCGGTTTTTCTGATGAAATGTTTTCATACAAAAGCAGAAGAATTGAGAAAGTGTTTGACTTTCTGTGCAGCAATTACGAGAAAAATATAAGCCTTGCAGAAGTAGCCGCGCTTACCAATATGCCCGCTACCTCTTTTAGCAGGTTTTTTAAAAGAATGACGGGCAAAACCTTTGTGGAAAGCCTGAATGAAATACGGCTGGGCCATGCATCCCGAATGTTGGTTGAAACTAATTTAAGTGTTTCCAACATTGCCTATAAATGCGGTTTTAACAATATCTCCTATTTCAACAGAACTTTTAAACACAAAAAATTGTGCATACCTTCTGAATTCAGGGAAACTTACGCCATCGGAAAAAGAGTTTATATTTAAGATATCAAGATTTTGATTCGATAAAACAGACTCGTCTCACTCGACTATCGAATAATTTAATGTTAAACGAACTAACAAAACGTCCAATTATTTCCTTTAAATTTAAAATGTGAAAATATTGGTTAACATTTGTTGTGTCGAATTTAACATTTTTTGTATCGTCTTACTTTTTTAATCAATAACTTTACGAATCGCATGCATAATCAAGCCAATATTAAACCTGGAAGAGCACTAAATTGGATTGACCTGCATCGGTTAAAAACAATTAATTTTTTATTAATTTAATAATTAAATTATAACCGGTCTAGTAGTGTCGCAGTAATTACTGTTAAACCTACACTTATTAAACGGTGTAATTATTGTTAAACTCACAATATATTCTATAAAATAGAACATGGTAGCACGTCCTGTTTTATAATTTATACCAATTGTCTGATATATGTATATAAAATTTTACTTGTCGTTTCTACTGTTAGTCTTTATACAACAAGGTCTACGTGCGCAAAGTGATTTATACAAGTTTTCACACTTGGATATCACCAACGGCCTTTCCGACAACCAGGTTAATTGCATCTTTAAAGATGAGAAAGGTTTTGTTTGGTTCGGCACCACTTCTGGTCTCGACAGATACGATGGTTACAAATTCAGGATATTTAAACATGACGCTAAAGATCCTTTTTCTTTAGGCGAGAACCACGTTATAGGGGTAAATGTAGGTCCTAAAAATAAACTTTGGATATTTACACATAGTGGCGTAAGTATTTATAATTCAACCACCGAAAGATTTTCAAACGACATAACTTACCAGCTTTCCCGTTTTAAGGTTTTTACCAACCAGTTAACGGCAATAAAAAAAGATGCGGATGGGAACTTTTGGTTTGTAACCCATAACAAGGGTGTTTATTGTTATAGCCCTAAAAACAATTTTACAGTTAATTACAGCAGTTCGCCTGGATCAAAAGCAATCCTTCACTCAAATAACGTATTGGATATCGATTTAGATGGGCCAAATAGTATTCAGCTGATCTATAACGATGGTATTATCGATAAGTTAGATTATCGGAAAAATAAAATCATAAACAGGTACGACAGATTAGCAAAAGCAAACAATTACAAGCCTAACTCTTACAATACAACAAAAGATAATAACGGTAACTTATGGATTTATTCTGCTGCCGAACCGATTGGCGCTTATTGTTATAATG
>DASXMZ010000117.1:0-16215 GCA_036495385.1 Mucilaginibacter sp.
CATCGGCCCGTTTGCCCTGGTGACGAACTTTGTCTAAGTTTTGTTTAATAACCTGTGAAATAGCTATTGCATCGTCCTTGTTGCCATTTTTTAATTGCGCCTGCATTTCATCTACCAGCCCGATACTTACGTCCGAAAAGTTATTTACCAATTCGAGCGGGCTCTGTATTTCATTTGCTATACTGGCGGTGAGTTCACCCAACGACGCCATTTTTGCAGATTGTATCAGCTGATTCTGGGTCAGTTCCAGTTGCCCGAGCGTAGTTTGTATTTGTTCTTTTTGGCGTTTCAGTAACCGGCTCGCTTTTTGGTTGTTTCGATTGATGAGCCAGAAGATGAATGCCAGTACCGCCAAGAATATGATGACAGCTATCATCACATAAAAGCGTATGTTTGCCTGGTGCACGGCTTGCTGCGCAGCTATGTCCTGTTGCCTCTGTCGTTCGGCAAAGGTTATGTTCTGCACCGCTTTGGTGTTTTCCTGGTTAAACAGACTATCCTTTAAAGCGATAGAAAGTTCCTGGTAGTGAAAAGCGCTGTCAAGTCGCCCCTGCTCTCTAAAGTGTGTGCTTAAAAATTTACTGATATTTAATATATCTGGTGTAAAGCCGCCTTTTGATGCAATAGACAAAGATTGCCTGGCATAATATAAACTGGAGTCTGGCTGCCCCAATTGTTTAAAGGTTTTAGCCATACCAAGCATAGTCTCGTTTAGGCCAGCATCGTCATCCGCCAGTTTATGGTAGGGTATCGCGGCCCGGTAATAATCCATCGCGGTGTGGAATCTATGCATGTCGTAGTAGATATTTCCCAGGACGCCCGCCGATCCACCGCTAATGTAATTATATTTTATTTTGACCGCAATATCATGTGCTTGTTTTTCATAAATAAGCGCTGAATCTAATATTTTCAACTTTTCGTAACTTTCCCCGATGTTTCCGAGCTGAAGCGCTATTTGTTTTTCAGCATGATTGGATTCAGCAATCGCCAGCGCTTTTAAAGTAAATTTGATGCCTTGTCTGAAATCATTTTCACTGAAATATACAACACCTATATTGCTCCAGGCTTTTGACATTGACAGACGATCATTTGTACGCTCGGCAATTTTTAGAGATTCAAAATATAAATTCAATGCTTTAGGATAATTACCTTTTTGCCAGAACATATTGCCCAGGTTGTTAAGACACATTCCCTGTCCATTCATAAAATAAATCCTGCGCGAAAGCTCCAACCCCTTCTGGTAATATATCATAGCGGTATCCGGCTTCGAATGACTATATCCGTTTCCAAGGTTTTTCAACAATACCACCCTCGTGGTATCCGGCATCGCATTGTTCAGTAATTTTTTGAGGCTATCAGTTACATTTTTTTGTGCGTAGCCGTTAAGAATTAAAGTGATTAATATTAGGGTGGCGGTTAATTTTTTCATGATCGCGTTCAAATGTTGATTGCCTATTTATAAACGGTACTTATCCGGGAATGCTGCAGCATTCCCTTTACTATGCCATCAGCCCGTTTGCCCTGGTGACGAACCTTGTCTAAGTTTTGTTTAATAACCTGTGAAATAGCTATTGCATCGTCCTTATTGCCATTTTTTAATTGCGACTGCATTTCATCCACCAGCCCGATACTTACATCCGAAAAATTATTCACCAATTCAAGCGGGCTCTGTATCTCATTTGCTATGCTGGCAGTCAGCTCACCCAGCGAGGCCATTTTTGCGGATTGTATCAGCTGATTCTGGGTCATTTCAAGTTGCCCGAGCGTGGCTTGTATTTGTTCTTTTTGACGTTTCAGTAACCGGCTCGCTTTTTGGTTGTTTCGATTGATGAGCCAGAAGATGAATGCCAGTACTACCAAAAATATGATAACAGCCATCATCAGGTAAAAACGTATGTTTGCCTGGTGCGCGACTTCCTGAGCGGCTATGTCCTGTTGCCGCTGCCGTTCGGCAAAGGTAATGTTCTGCTCCACTTTGGTGTTTTCCTGGTTAAACATTCTATCCTTTAAAGCGATAGAAAGTTCCTGATAGTGAAAGGCACTGTCAAGTTTTCCCTGCTCTCTAAAATAAGTGCTTAAAAATTTACTGATATCTAATATATCCAGTGGGAAGCCGCCTCTTACTGCAATAGACAAGGATTGCCTGGCATAATATAAACTGGAGTCTGGCTGCCCCAATTGTTTAAAGGTTTTAGCCATACTAAGCATAGTCTCGTTTAGGTTAACATCATCCCCTGCCAGTTTATTGAAGGGTATCGCGGCCCGGTAATAATCCATCGCGGTATGGGGTTTGTGCATGTCGTAGTAGATATCGCCCAAGGCGCTTTTCGCTGTGCCGATAGTGTAGTTTTCTTTTAATTTAACGGAAACATCAAGCGACCGTTTGGCATAAATAAGCGCTGAATCTAATATTTTCAACCTTTCATAGGAAAAACCCAGATTGCCGAGCTCAATCGCTATGGATTTTTCATTATGAATAGATTCTGCTATCGCCAGCGCTTTTAAGGTAAATTTGATGCTTTGTCTGAAATCATTTTCACTGAAATATAAAGTACCTATATTACTCCAAACTTTGGCCATTTGCAGACGATCGTTTAGAGTCTCAGCAATTTTGAGAGATTCAAAATAAAAATTCAACGCTTTAGGATAATTACCCTTTTCCACGAACATATTGCCTAGGTTGTTAAGGCACAATTTCTGTCCTTTCATAAAATTAATCCTGCGCGAAAGCTCTAAACCTTCCTGATAATACACCATAGCGCTATCCGGCTTCGAAGTACTATACCCGTTTCCCAGGTTTCTCAACAATACCACCCTGGTGGTATCCGGCATCGCTTCGTTCAGCAGTTTTTTGAGGCTATCAGTTACCCTTTTTTGTGCGTAGCCATTAAGAATTAAAGTAACCAGTATCAGGGCGGCGGTTAATTTTTTCATAATCTGTTAATGTGCCTATAGTTGGTATAGTACAAGCAAATGAATTACAACGGCAAGCTTACTACAAACTCCGTAAACTCGCCTTCTTTGGTGTCAACATTAATACTCCCACCATGTCCTTTTACCACAATATCGTAGCTTAACGATAAACCTAAACCCGTACCTTCACCTGCAGGCTTAGTGGTAAAAAATGGCTGCATAATCTTCTCTTTGATCGCATCAGAGATCCCGTTGCCATTATCCCTCACTTTAATCTCGATGTGGTTATTGGTTGCTAAAGTGGTTAATTCTACTTTTGCCTTATAATCACCACCCGCTGTTTTTGCTTTTTGGTTTACCGCATAAAAAGCATTATTGTATAGGTTGAGCAGCACGCGGCCTATATCCTGGGGTATAACACTGGCCATTGGCAGCTTATCATTCAGTTGAATTGCCATATCCGCATTAAAACTCTTATCCGCCGCGCGCAGGCCATGATAAGATAGCCGCAGGTATTCATCCGCAATTGCGTTAATGTCTGTCGGCTCTTTTTGATCCGTGCTGATCTTTGAATGCTGCAGCATGCTTTTTACGATATTATCTGCCCGCTTGCCGTGATGACGGATCTTCTCTAGGTTTTGTTTGATGTTTTCGGAAATGGCTATCGCATCGCCCTCATTATCGTTACCTAATTCCGATTGCATTTCATCCACCAGTTCCATGCTCACGTCCGAAAAGTTGTTGACAAAGTTTAACGGGTTTTGTATTTCGTGCGCTATGCCTGCTGTAAGTTCACCCAAAGACGCCATCTTTGCCGACTGGATTAACTGGGTTTGCGTATCTTCCAATTCGCCCAGACTGGTTTGTATCTGCTCCTTTTGTCGCCGCAACAATCGCTTCGCCTTTTCATTCTTCCGGCTGTTGCGCCATAAAATGAATGCCACTACCACCAAAAATGCGATCGCTGCAACCATCAGGTAAAAACGCACGGTACCCTGGTAAGCAGCGTTCTGCACCTCTATATCCTGCTGGCGCTGGCGTTCGGCAAAAGCCAGGCTCTGCACCTCTTTGTTCTTTTCCTGGTTAAACAAGCTGTCCTTGGCGGAGACGGAAATATCCTGGTAATGTAAAGCGCTGTCCAATTGGCCCCGTTGTTTAAAGTACAATGTTAAAAACTGACTGGCGTCCAGTATCCGTGAAGGCAGCCGGCTGCGTTGGCCGGCAACAATTGATTGTTTGGCGTAATATAAACTGGAATCAGGTTTACCTAACTGCCCATATACCTTTGCCATTCCAAAAGTGGTTTCGCAAATGGCGTCATCATTGTTTGCTTTTGTTGTATACGGAATGGAAGCATGGTAATAATTAAGGGCGATAAGTGGTTTATTTATCTTGGAATAAATATTCCCTAAATTGTTGGTCGCGATTCCTATCAAGTCGGTATCATTAAGTTTAAGGGCATGACCATAGGCTTGCTGCGTATAAAACAGGGCCGAATCAAGGATATTTAGTTTTTCGTAGGAGTCGCCTATATTGTTAACATCAATCACGAACAGGCGGTCCTCATGGATGGTCTCTGCCACAGCTTTGGCTTTCATTGTATAATTGATGCACTGCCGGTAATCTCCCTGGTACGAATAAACACGGCCTATATCAGCTAAGTTTTTTGCGATTGCCTTACGGTCATTCCCTTTTTCATATATCTTCAGGCTTGATAAATAGGAACTCAGTGCTTTAGGGTAATTGCGTGTTGCCACAAAAACGCTTGCCTGGTTACCAAAACTTTTCTCCTGCCCCGTCAAAAAATTGGATTTGCGCGACAGCAACATGGCCTGCTGGGATAACAATAAGGCACTGTCGGGGTTTAATTTAACATAACGAAAACCCAATTCATTTAACAGCAATGCTTTCGTAGTATCCTCTTTTGCATCGGCGATGAGCTTTTTGAGGCTATCAACGCCTCTTTTTTGCGCCTGTACGTTGAATAACGAGGTAAACAACAACAGGCTGGTGATGAATTTCTTCATGTGCGGGGTTGGGTTGAATCTGGGAAAGTACAAAAAAAATATGAATTTAATGGTTTAGTTATTACGAATTCTTTGACGGTACCCTTTGAGTACGAATGATTTGTGGATGAGATCAACCTCCTGGCGTTTCGGATACTATCCTGATGCGATATTGGTAAAATAAGAATGATCCGGATTTTCTTATCGAGTGCTTGCCGGAAGCTCTTTTTGATTTATCAATCAGTCAAAGTTGCTTTAACGCCACACGAAAATATTCGTAAAAAAATTTGCGTAGTTAAATAACTACATATATATTTGTAGTCAAATAGCTACACGATGAACTTACGACGAGATGTATTTCAAGCCATAGCCGACCCGACAAGAAGGGCTATATTGCTGTTGGTTGCTTCGCAAACCCTGACAGCCGGGGCAATTGCCTCAAACTTTGACACCGCCAGACCGACCGTTTCAAAACACCTGCAAATACTTACCGAGTGTGAACTGCTTAAACAAGAGCAAAACGGCCGGGAAATTCACTATCATATTAATGCAAAAAAAATGAAAGAAGTAGCCGACTTTATTGAACCATTCCGCCAGATGTGGGATGATCGATTTAACAAATTAGAAGCAATAATGAAAAACTATAAGGATAAACACTAATTCTCTTGAATTGGGACGAATTACACGAATTAAATTTTTGCCAATTCGTGTAATTCGAAAAAATTCGTGTGCATTTGTGCAATTAAAATAAACTAACATGGAATTAAAAACAAAAGTGAATGCCGAAGACGGCAAACAGGATTTATTGATTACCAGGGAATTTGATTTACCATTGGAATTACTTTTTAAAGCATTTACCGAACCCGAACTTGTTGAGCAGGTGATGGGAACGAAGGTGCTGAAATACGAAAGTAAAAAGCATGGCAGTTATCAATTCGAAACTACAGACGCCAAGGGAAACGTGGTACTTAAAGCCCATGGAGCGTTTCATGAGTTTAGTCTGAATAGGAAAATCATAAAGACATTTGAAATGGAGAATGCACCTTTCGGTGTTCAGCTTGAAGTGTATGAATTTGAAAAACTTACCGGCGAGACAAGCAAACTGAATATGCATGTGATATATGAGTCGGTTGCACTACGCGACCAGGTGCTGAAGTTACCCTTTGCTAAAGGTTTAAACTATGCACATAACCGGATTGAAGAAATTATGAACAAATTAAAATAAATTAAAAATGGAAAAGAGAAAACTAATTTGGTATTGGATAATTACTATAATATTATCCATTTGCATTTTTACAGGCGGCCTGTTCCAGGCGTTACAATTCAAAGAGGTATTAAAAGGCTTTAAGCCGCTGGGATACCCAACGTATTTTATTTCGCTTATTGGCATTTGGAAAATGCTAGGTATTATTGCAATACTAATCCCGAAATTTAAACTGCTAAAGGAATGGGCGTACGCGGGCATATTTTTTACCATGACCGGCGCGGTGATTTCGCACATCGCGAGTAACGATGTTTCTGCACAAATAATTTCCCCGATTGTACTGGCCGTTTTCGCTGTGCTATCGTGGTATTTGAGGCCAGCCGACAGAAAAATAATAAACACGAATTCTCACTAGTTAAACCGAATTACACGAATTAAAAATAATTTAATTCGTGTAATTCGAAAAAATTCGCGTCAATTAGTGTCTACATAACTTAAACTAATTCAAATATTAAAAAATCATAAACCAATTGAAATCATGGCAAGCGTAGCAATTTATTTAAACTTTGGCGGTAATACCGAAGAAGCATTTAACCATTACAAGAAAGTTTTCGGAACAGAATTTTCGAATCCAATTATGCGGTTCAAAGACGCACCGTCGCAACCAGGGGCGCCACCGCTACCTGAAGCCGACAAAAACAAAGTAGCGCATGTGGCATTACCTATACTTGGCGGCATACAAATAATGGGTACCGATATGCTGGAAAGCATGGGACATAAACTGGTAGAGGGAAACAACTTTACCATAAGTTTGAGTCCCGACACCAAAGAAGAAGCCGACAAATTATATAAAGAGCTCACGGACGGAGGGAGCGACAGTGTAGCACCACATGATGAATTCTGGGGATACTGGGGCACCTGTAAAGATCGTTTTGGCATCCGCTGGATGTTCAATATTATGAAACAGTGGTCGTAGTAGAAATGCACGAATTAAGCGAATTGCACGAATCACAGGTAGAACTAAATTCGTGTAATTCGTATTAATTGGTAAAAATTGGTGTTCTATTTCACAAATAACGCATAATGGCAACAGAAACATTTAAGATAACCATACATATGGTTTCAAGTCTTGATGGCATTATTGCTAAAAAAGACAATAGCGTTTCGTGGTTTGAAACCAAAGACCGCTATGAACAAGGCGTTGGCGGTGGAGATGTGGAAGCATTTCTCAAAACGATAGACTGTTATATAATGGGCGCCCGGACGTATGAACACGCCTTAGAACTTGAAAAGAACTTTGGATGGACTTATGGCGACATTCCGACCATTATAGTAACGCACCGAAACCTGCCGGTACACCGGAAGAACATCGAACTTTATTCGGGCGACCTGGAAAACTTTGTAAATGATCGGCTAAAGCCCAACTACCAAAATGTTTGGCATGTGGGCGGTGCGGCGCTTGCCAAAGATTTTATTCGTTTAAAATTGGCGGACGACATAAGGATAACAGTTGTTCCTATTATCTTAGGTGACGGAACCTTGTTTTTCGACCATGTCGAAGTTGAACAAACGTTACACTTAAAAAACGTGACGGCCTATAAAAATGGATTTGTAGAACTTTGGTATGAAATAAAAAAGGGATAGCAATGTTCTGCCGGATCTTTTAAAAAACAACACACTATATACGATGAACAGCATGAACCCTAAGGTCGATTGGTTTTTTAACAAAGCCGAAAAATGGCAGGAAGAAGTGAACAAATTAAGAACAATCGTTCTTGACTGCGGACTAACCGAAGAACTGAAGTGGGGTAACCCGTGTTATACCTATCAAAAAAACAACATCGTTTTAATACACGTATTTAAAGAGTATTGCGGCCTTTTGTTTTTTAAGGGAGCCTTGTTAAACGATACTCATGGTCTCCTGATCCAGCAAACCGAGAACGTGCAGGTGCCGCGGCAGATGCGGTTTACCAATCTGATAGAGGTAACGGAGCGGGAGGCGATCATCAAATCGCATATTTATGAAGCTATTGAAGTGGAAAAAGCCGGTTTGAAAATGCCGCTTAAAAAGACAGAAGATTTCAAAGTTCCCGAGGAATTTCAATACAAATTGGATCATATCCCTGCTCTCAAAACTGCTTTTGAAGCGTTAACGCCCGGACGTCAGCGGGGATATTTGTTTCATTTTTCCCAACCCAAATTAGCCAAAACCAGGCAGGAAAGGGTGGAAAAGTTTATTCCGAAAATTTTGGATGGGAAGGGGTGGGATGATTAGTATGATCGGTGAGTAATGCCCCCCGATCAATTAAAAGATTGCCTGAATTCAAGGGGAGAAAGGTTGGTTTTATTCCTAAAGAGCTTGCTAAAAGAATTGGGTTGCTCAAAACCAAGGCGATAGGCTATTTCACTGACTGACAGGGTTGTTGTGCTGATCAGTTCTTTTGCTTTCTCAATTATTTTATTATGAATATGCTGCTGTGCACTTTGGCCCGTAAGCGTCCGTAACATATCGCTTAAATATCCCGGAGAAACATTCAGCATACTCCCCAAATACTGAACCGTCGGCAACCCTGATTCATTTGTCTTTTCTTCATTAAAATAGTTAGTGAGAAGCATCTCAAGTCGCGTAAGCAGATCATGATTAATACTCTTGCGGGTAAGAAATTGCCGGTGGTAAAACCTGTCACAATAGTGAAGCATTAATTCAATTTGCGCAATAATAACATCCTGGCTAAAATCATCAATTCTCGACTGGTATTCATTTGTTATATTTTCCAGGATAGCGTTTACTATTTTTTCTTCGCTTTCAGACAGGTGTAAAGCTTCATTAACCGCGTAAGAGAAAAACCCATATCCTTTAATCGTTTTTGCCAAGGGATAGGTGCGAATAAAATCAGGATGAAAAACCAGGCCCCAGCCGTATTCTGTTTGCTTATGGCCGCCCGTTGAAACAACCTGGCCCGGCGATAAAAAAATCATAGCCCCTTCGTCAAAGTCAAAATAGTTCTGCCCATATCTTATTTTACTTTCAACATTTCGTTCAGACCAAATCGAATAAAAGTTAAAAACTAGACTTTCCTTGCCGGACGGTTTGATATCCTTTAAATTAATTACACTAATCAAAGGATGGACCGGTTTGGGTAACGACAGCAATTGATGCAACTGTGAAACTGAATTAACCATATAGGGTGGGTATACAGGCTTTCCCATCAGAATTGAATTTTTTATTTATCGTAAAACTACATAATTGTAGCTTTACGATAAATAAAAATAAGAGCTTTACTGTGGGTTATACCGGGTGATTTAAGCTGTTATAATTTTGCCGTCCCATTCTCCTCCTGCAGGGAAAGAGGCATGTTCATGAATTAATTGCCATTCATTATTCCGTTTTTCAAAACAATCGGTTTGGCGTACTAATGCAAGTTTGGTATCGCCAGTTTTGAGCTCGATATTTACTTTTTGAATAGTGCAAACAATTCCCATATTGCCGTTCATCATAACGTCCATTTCGAGAATGTCAACTTTACACGAACGGAAACTACTAAATACACGATCAAACATTTTTAATGCGGGCTGAACACCTCTCGAGGCAAAAGGAGGGATGTCAAACCAAAGAGCGTCTTCGGCCCAATGCTTTGTGCTTTGTGCACCTGTCATTGACTCAGCCATTTCTTTAACAATAGTGGTAAGAATTTTCTTATCCTTTTCTCCGTTTTCTTCTGATACATTTTTCATTTTCTTATTTTTTTGATGTTAACTGATAAATAAATTCTCTGATTGATTTCTGTTGATTTATATAGATTGTATGGTTCGTATCCTGTCATTCATGGCCCGCTGTGCCAGTTGTGATCCCGGAGCTATACGGTCATATCCGTGGGGGGCGCCGGTAAGTACATGTAATTCAACCGGCACTCCTGCTTTTAGCAAGCCCATGGCGTATGAAATATCTTCATCACGAAAAATATCCAGTTCACCGGTTTCAATATAAGTGGATGGAAGTCCGGCAAAATCTTTCAAACGTGCGGGAGCAATAATTGGCGATACCGTTTCAGTTCCTGGTTCACTACCCAGTACAGCACTCCATCCGGTAAAATTATTGTCGTACGACCATGTAGCGAACGGTTTAATAAAAGGGTCGGGTTGAAGGTTTCTGTCGTCAAGCATTGGGTAGATAAGGATCTGATGTGCCAGGGTAACTTTCCGCTCCCGTGCAATGATTGCTGCGCCTGCAGCGGGAGCGCCGCCGCCACTATCACCCATAACAGCTATGCGATTGGTATCTATTTCAAGTTCTGTTGCGTGTGCTACGAGCCAGGAAATGCCTGAAAACACATCCTCTGCAAGCATTGTTCCTTTTGATTCCGGCGCCAGCCTGTAATCTACCGCGAGAAATGGTACTCCTGACTTCGAAACATATTCTGAAACAACAAAATCATAAACATCAAGACTGCCCAATATCATTCCACCACCGTGAGCATACACTACGGCAGAACCTGGTTTCGATCCTTCCTTCGCATACCATCGGAGTTCCATTGACACCCCGTCCTGCGTGTTTGTAAAAAATGTCTTCTTTTGCACATCAGGATAATCCGGCGCTGCGTTCGCCCATATTCTCCAGCCTGCGTTGCCACTATCACGCACAGATTTCCAATCTCCCCTTTCAATAGCGGGCGGAGGGCCCAGCTTTGCAAGCTCCCTTATCGCTGCTGCTATTTCCGCATCGAACGAAAAAGATGCAGGCAAATTATTTTCTGCGAATTCTTCTGGCTGTTTTTTGATTTTATTCATTTTAAGTAACGTAAATATTTTTATTATTTACATCACAAAGGTCTGTATGGGTGCCCAAAGAAAAATATCCGAATCGCTGTAAGTTCTATCCAAAATGGGGTTTCGAATTGCTCACGCCGGTTCAAGTTCCACTTGAACACATGATAAAGTAAGTTCACACTTGAATTAAACAAAATGCTAATTTTACGAGTGATTTTCGTCTCTGCTGGGTCTCCTGAATGCTATTAAGTTAAGCAGACCCCATCGGGGTCAAATATTTGTAGAAATTAAGCAAATAAGCATGCCGTGCCGTATTTTCGTCTCCGCAGATTCTCGCAGAGGACCCTGCGTTCTGGGAAGGCCTCATGTACGGCGCAGGGTCCCGTTCAAAGGACCTTGCGGAAACATAAACCACAACAATAAATAGTATGGACCCTAACGTTGATGTATATTTAAGTAAAGTAGAAAAGTGGCGGGAAGAATTGGAGAAATTGAGAATGATCCTGCTCGACTGCATGCTGACCGAAGAATTGAAGTGGGGTAACCCATGTTACGCGTTTCGCGAAAGCAACATCGCTATAATAGGCGGATTAAAAGAATCCTGCGTGCTTAGTTTTTTCAACGGAGTTTTGTTGAGCGATCCCGATAACCTCCTCAAACAACCCGGAGAAAACACACAAACGGTGCGCATTATTCCGTTTACCAGCGTCAGGCAAATAGTTGAAATGGAACCCGTCCTGAAAGCATATATTTATGAAGCCATTGAAGTGGAAAAAGCGGGCTTAAAAGTGAATTTAATAAAGAGTACAGAACTTATATATCCTGAAGAATTTCAAAAAAAACTTGATCAATTTCCAGCCCTTAAAACTGCTTTTGAGGCATTAACGCCGGGACGGCAAAGAGCATATTATCTTTATTTTTCTGCGCCCAAACAATCCAAAACCCGCGAGGCAAGGGTCGAAAAATGTATCCCGCAAATTCTTAGTGGAAAGGGATTGAATGATGATTACGGTCGGTGAGAAAAGAAATTAATCCAGCTTTTTACTGACCATAACAAAAATAAATGAACCGGTTGTTATAACGTCTAAAAAACTTTATTTTTATAAAGACATTGAACCGAAACCGTAAGTGAAAACCTTTATCAAATTACCGCTATTTATTGTTTTCATCTGTTTGACTCAAATATCTTCTGCGCAATATCTTGCTTCTGCGTTTAAACCAAAAAACAAAACAGAAAAACTAGTGATAGCAAAAGTTCGGGCGTTACCTGAAATAAAAGAATGGCTTCAAACAAATAAGCCATCGAAACCCGATCTAATAATTAATTTACCAGATTCGCCATCCGGATCAACCTCCATATCCGACACTCACTTCTCAATACAAGTAGGTATAAGCAATTTTGATATGTTCACAACAAGCTATTATTTATATGTAGACCCCAAAAACCTGCATGTATATTATAATGACTATTTCGACGAATCCGGTAGTAAATTAATTACTTTACGGCTATCGATTCATAAGTGGAAAGATGGGAAATTGGTGGTTTTAAAAGATTGAAAATTGGGGGTGTTGGCAAGCCTTATCACACCTCTGCCGGATTTAGGAATAAGCTAAGCAAATGCAAAGACATGACCAACAAAATTATTGATTCATTAAATGGACAATTAAAAATATCCGACTTATTAATTGTTTCAAAAAAAACTGTCCCCAATGACCTTTTTAGGTGTTTTAAGCCAAATGATATAGAAGTAAGGGATGTTAAGACCGGCTATATCCATTATACAATAAGAGATATTAATTTAAAGAACTACTATTTTTATTTTTCGCTATGTTTTTTTGGAGATAAACTTGCCAGACTGACTTTCGGGTTTAAAGATCAACCTGGAATGCTTTCATGGGACGATTGGAGTGAGGCAAAAGAAATACAACGTAAAGTTGAGTACGATCATTGGCTGAATGACGAAATAGGAACACTAAGAACATTTCCATGGGGCACAATTGTGACCTTTTTTGATGGAAAAGGCGGTGGATCTGGTATAGTTTTAAGGTATAATTAGACTCCAGGGTATCTATAAAAACCCCTCCAACACCTGTCAGCGTCCCGCTAACATTCAACAAACTTTATGAACCTGAATGACATAGAAAATGTGAATTAATATAAATTTAAAATACTTAATGCAAATTTGAACCCGGAAACAGAACGGGTTTAAAAAAATGGACAAATACCTTTATGGGATAGACTTCGGTACATCAAATTCAGCGGTTTCGATTCTTGATATTGAAAAAAATGAAATAATAACAACTATCAGTTTACCCTCCATATTATATTTTTCGAGCGAGCAAAGTCACAGTAAGCCTTTAAAGTATTATGTTGGACAAGAGGCTTTGGATAAATATCTGGCTGAAGGAATGACAGGCAGATTTATGAAATCCATTAAAAGGATTTTGCCCAGAAAAAATTTCACGAAAACTAAAGTATATTCCAAAGACCTTTCAGCGTCCGATCTGATAACGTTAATCATCAAAGAATTAAAAGAAAGGGCAGATAAATATGTAGGTATAAGCTGCTCCAGGGCAATAATTGGGCGCCCTGTTGTTTTTGATGAAGAATCGGTAAATGACGAACTGGCTCAAAAAAGACTATTAACGGCGGCTGTGGCAGCCGGATTTACGGAGATCAGGTTTCAGCACGAACCAATTGCAGCGGCTTTTGCCTATGAAAGAAGTTTGAAAACTAAAGAAAGAGTGCTGGTGGCGGATTTGGGTGGCGGAACAACTGATTTTACTTTTATCGAACTTAATCCATCATCAAAAGAAAACGCCGACCGGAGTAAAGACATAATAGCTTCCGGAGGTATCTATATTGGCGGCGATTCCTTTGATTCGGCATTCATGATGAAAAGGGGAGTGCCTTATTTCGGATATGGGGTAAAATATCAATCTATGCCCGGTAAATTTTTGGATCTGCCGCTATCTCTGTTTATTAATATCACCTCATGGGAGAAATTGAACTTCTTTAATGGCTTTAAAATCAAAAATGAAATAGAAGGGTATTATGTTTTTTCAGACAGAAATCCGTTTGTAAAAAATTTAATCACGTTGATCGAAAACAATTTAGGATACCAGCTTTTTCAATCGGTTGAAAAAGTAAAAATCAACCTGTCCGATTTGGATACCACGCAGTTTTATTTTTCTCAATTTGAAATAGATATCAATGAGCCGGTAACAATAGAAGAATACAATAAAATTATAAAGCGGGATCTTCAAAAGATATCCAACTATTTGGATGAATTTTTATTGCAGAATAATATTACCGATGATTCCATCGATACTGTTTTTTTAACTGGGGGAACGTCGTTGGTTAAGTCAGTAATTGAGCTTTTTAAGAACAAGTTTCCAAACAGCAAATTAAATTCTGGTGATAATTTTACCAGCGTTGCAAAGGGGTTGGCTTATAGTGGGTACCTGTTTAATTAAAAAGTAGCGTTTTAAATGTTGTTTTTTCGCTCCCGCGAGTTTGTAACTCGTGGTAAGCAAGGCCAAAGTTTTCAGCTTATTTCTCAACGGCACTATTGGCATATGGTCGGCCAAGAATAAAGTTTAGCGTTTATTATACAACTATCTGATTTAAGATATTAATCAGTAACCTTTTCATCATCAAAGTCCAGTTTAAAACTGGGGAAATGTGCAATCACGAGTTACAAACTCGCAGGAGCGGATCCTATCGGGATGCGAGCTAATATTTAGTAAATTCTACCGCATGAGGTATCTCGTCTTTCTTATATGAGCAGATGCAATCGTAAGCCGCATTAAACAGTTTCGTAGCATTTACAGCGATTTCTTTTAGGGTTACATTGGGGGCCGGGTGGCAAGCTATTAAATATCTATCCGTTTCGGTATCATACGATACCGCCCCGTACAATGTCCAGGACACTATTTCCTCTCGATCATCGAAGTTTGGGAAAATTTGCAAAAGATAATCTATATCATTTTTGGTCCATCTGATGGTACGTTGATCAAATACTAACCAGTCGTTGTATTGGGTGGAATCAACTTTAAATCCTTTGTCGGCGTTGAATACTTTTATTCCGTAGTCTATTATGCTAAAGTAATGAAGAATTTCCTTTTGCCTCATAGACGCTAAATTAGCGCTTTTTTTTACAATTAAATCCTGCAAGTATTACAGTTCTTTTTAACTTAAAAGTCGGGATGAGAAGATTCGAACTTCCGACCTTCCTGATCCTGTCGGGACGCGATGATCTCAAGCAAAAAAGTCCCCAGATTTTCGTCTGAAGACTCTCAACTTAAAACGTCGGGATGAGAAGATTCGAACTTCCGACCTCCAGCACCCCATGCTGGCGCGATACCTGGCTACGCTACATCCCGAAAAATTTTTTGTAATAAAAGAACTTTTTACACTATTTCTTAATATTGAATATCGAATTTCGAACACTGAATTTCGAAGTGTTTATTACTTCATCATTCGATATTCCCTGTTCGATGTTCGATATTTTTACCTTACTTAAATATATTATCCGATCGAGACGCGATACCTGGCTACGCTACATCCCGAAGGGGCAACAAATATAAATATCTTGGTGGTTTTTTTTATAAAATCTATACTACGTATTAGATTCATAAAACGAAAAAAGACCTCTACTCCTGCGAAGCTTTGCTTTTACTCAACAAGTCGTCCAGCTGTTTAACCAGCTCACCTATGTTAAATGGTTTATCGACAAAGGCATCGAACCCGAAATTGCCGAACGACGCGGCGAGGGTAGGATAGGCTGAAATTAAAACCACGGGTAAATGACAGGTTTCTTTGTTGCTTTTAATAAGCTGGCAAATTTTTCCACCATTTAAGCCGGATAATAAATAATCGGTAAGTACTATATCCGGGTTATACATCTTTATACTTTCGAAGATATCTGTAGTTTGCGCTATTGCGCTAACCGAAAAGTTATTCATCGTTAACACTGTCTCAAGCACCTGCAAAATATCTTCGTCATCTTCTATTATTAAAATTCGCTTCGTCATGGTTTTTCCTGTTAAGAAAGATAGATAAGCTTAATACGGCATATAATTTAATTAGGGTTGTGTTTTCAGCTAATAAAAGTATCCAACCTTTCAGGATTAAACTTCTTTATCAAATAAATGTTTTGCGAACGGCTTGTTTAAACATGTAAAAAATAAGGTACATGCCTTGTGAGAAGGGTGGTTGAGTTAGCCTAATAAAATTAAAGCGCCCGTAACTGTGGTTGTTCAACTACTATGGGCTCCTGCTGTTGTTTTAGTTTTTCGTTATGCAGGTAGCGCCAGTGTAAC
>DASXMZ010000118.1:0-2287 GCA_036495385.1 Mucilaginibacter sp.
TGTTGATGTGGCTATTGAAGCGGTGGGCGTTCCTGCATCTTTCGAACTCTGCGAGGAAATTGTTAACGCCGGAGGCCATATTGCCAATATAGGCGTACACGGTAAAAGTGTGAGCCTTCATCTCGAATCGTTGTGGGCAAAAAATATCACTATCACAACCCGTTTGGTCGATACGGTATCAACACCCATGCTGTTAAAAACTGTGCAGTCGGCAAAATTACAGCCAAGTCAGTTAATCACCCATCATTTCAGGCTCGACGAGGTGATGGAAGCCTATGAAACTTTTGGAAATGCGGCGAAAGAAAAAGCCCTGAAAGTAATATTGACTAACTGACAATAAAACGAAGCAGCTAACTTACAATCGGATTGATGCAAATGGTTAGCCTAAAGTTAAAACGAAAAAGCCTCCGGTTATTATTCCGGAGGCTTCTTTATTTCAAAAGCTCTGAATTTTTCAGAAGGATGTAATAACAGTTGCTACTAATATTGGAATAGCAATTATCATGAAGATTGCCGCTTTTTTGCGACGGTCGGTTTTTACAATATCCGGTATTTTACCCGATATTCTTAACTTGTTTAGTTTAAAACTAAGCTTACTATGTATTATTATCAGTACAACCTCAACAATAAAACATATAGCTATAAGTCCGATTTGTATTGAGTTAAAGTTTAAATAATTCATAGGCGATTAATATTTGTTTAACATTATAGTCCGATTAAATTTATTTGTACGGGGTTACTAAAAAAGCAATAATTTTCGTTTTTCGCAAATAAAAAAATGATTTTGTTTAAATAATAATAAAATTGGTTGTGTTTTAATGCAATGGTTCCAAGTAACAGAATTACAACAGTATTGTTTTTCCATTGGTCAAAAAGAGTTTTAAATAGTTAACCAAACTATTTTACAAATATAACGAAATCAAAAAAAAAGCCACTTCCGATGGAAAAAATGATGAAACTTCGGCGCGTCACAATTTTGATACAAGATTTTCCGGCCGTTCAGACCTGGCTCATTTTTAACAGTGGGGAGCGGCAAATGACTTAATTGCCGGCATCGTTTTTTTATTTAATTATGATTCAAAATCAGGTATTTTTATACCGCGATAAATATCCATATTAGCTTAATAAGCAAGTTAGAGCCCGGAAAAAACGGCGATCTCCTGAAAAAGATGAAATCAATTCTTTGCGCTGATCGATAACAGGTGTAAGAATTGATTTATGCGGCAGGTGGTTAATGGAACCTATTTAAAAACCATGAAAGCTAAGAAATTTGTAAGAAGCAATCCCCATCTCCCGGTAAACAACCTGCAGCAAACGCTCGATTATTACCGCGATGCCCTGGGCTTTTACGACGAATGGACATGGCCCAATAAAGAATGGGGATGTGGTCGACGGTGGTATCCGGCGGGATGAAATGCGGCTTATTTTTGGCGAAGACCCTTATTTTATGACTCATATAGGCAGCTATCAAAACAGCCATTTATCAATCATGTGGTTCGTGGAGAATATCGACGGGATTTTTGCAGAATTTAAAACCAGGGGTAGCGAACTTTACGACACCTTAAGAACACATGATTATGGTTTGCGGGAATTTAGCTTTATGGATATTAATAGGTATTTGATAAGGGTGGCGGAAGGGGCAGAGGAATGATGTGGTGTAAATTTTTGCCCCGTCGCTCAAATTGTATCAAACAAAAAAGCCATCAGGCTTACGGCTGAAGGCTTTTGACTTATTTTTTGGTATCTGCTAAAACCTATATGCCAGAGTGGTTAATAATTGCCGTGGCGGGATAGGTGTTATGCTGTAATTATCGTGTATCAGGTAGTTTAATGTGTTGGTTACATTGGTCACACTTACCAGCAGCGATATTTTTTTGTACGTATACCCGGTTGTCAAATCAAGCGTTGTAAACCCACCTACCGGTACTAATCGGCTATGAGCCTGTGTTTGGCCGACGGTGTTGTTATAACCTGCTAAACGGTCGCCGGTATAAAATGCAGTTGCGCCAACTTTGAAGCCTTTTAAAGCTGGGGTATCAAACGTATAGAACAAGGAAGCATTTGCTGTTCTCACCGGGCTGATCACCAGGCGTTCGCCCAATATCGGCGAACCTTTTAAGCCCGACGTTTTGGTGTAACGCGCGTTGTTATAAGCGTACCCGGCGATGAAGTAGAAGTTTTTTGACAAAACGCCCGTAACATCAATGTCAAAGCCATCGCTGGTAGTTTGGCCATTTAGCTGTTTAACGGTATTGTCGCTATTAACAGTTCCGTCAGCTTTAAATGG
>DASXMZ010000119.1:0-17038 GCA_036495385.1 Mucilaginibacter sp.
TATAGCCATTTTTAACTAATCTTTTTTAAACCAAATCTACAAGGTTCCGGTTAAATGTACTGACTCATTAAACATTATTTATTCACTTAAAAACACAACAAATGAGAAGCTTACTGTATATAATCGCCGTTATACTCATTATAGGATGGGCATTGGGCGGTTTCTATTATTCGGCCGGTGGTTTAATCCACGTTTTATTAGTAATAGCTATTATAGCATTAATTTTAGGAGTTATCAGGAGAGCATGATGTTAAAGCTGTCAGCTGTTAGCAATTTAAATCGCTTAATTTTAATTCATCAAAAGCTATTAGCCCTTCGGCGATAGGTTTTCTTTTTAGAAGCAGGATTGTTGATTTTTAGCTAAAGGCTATCAGCTAATAGCTAATACATCAAGCCATCAGCAGTTCGGCTATTCCAATATCTTCGGGGAATGTTATCTTTATGTTACGATAGCTTCCTTCAATAAGATGAATCTGAAATCCGGCCTGTTCAACAACACTTGCATCGTCGGTAAAACTGGTGCTATAGGTTTGTAAATAAGCCTTTTTTAATTGGGCCAACTGAAACGTTTGCGGTGTTTGAATTAAATAAATCTCGTCGCGTAATAAATGTTTTGAAATCCCATTATTAAGCTGCCTAACCGAATCGCGGCTTTTTACAGCTGTTATGGCATTCCCAAATTTAGCTGCATACCTGTAAGACTCATCAATAATTTGTTTGCTGGTCAACGGCCTGACCGCATCGTGTACCGCAATAACTGATTCTGAATTATCTTCAATAACTTCAATCCCATTTTTTACAGAATGGAAACGGCTTTCGCCTCCATTTACCAATTGATGAGGAATATTAAAATTATGATCCCTGCAAAGCTGCTCCCAGTAGGAATGAAAGCCGGCAGGAAGAACCAAAATTATGGTGGGTTTGGCGTCGCTGTTATAAAAGGCTTCTGCGGTATGCATCATAACGGGCTTGCCTTTAAGCAATAAAAATTGCTTTGGTACCGCCGACTGCATCCGGGAACCAGCGCCTCCGGCAACTATGATGACGTAGTTTTTGGATTTGAGATCGGGCATTGTTATTGGGTCATTAGGTCATTGGAAATTCCAAAATTGGAATCTCGCATCCAAAAAATCCGAAATCTAAAATCCGAATTTCGAAATTTAAATGATCAGCATGGCATCGCCGTAACTATAAAAGCGATATTTTTCTTTTACCGCCACTTCATACGCATTCATTACATGCTCGTATCCGCCAAAAGCGCAAACCATCATTAATAAAGTTGATTCGGGCATATGGAAATTTGTGACCATAGAGTTGGCGATACTAAAATCGTAAGGAGGAAATATGAACTTACTGGTCCAGTCGTTAGCTGGTTTTAAAGTTTTATTTGCTGATACAGCCGACTCAATAGCCCGCATAGATGTGGTGCCTACCGCACATATCTGCTTTTTTTGCTCTATGCCGCGATTTACAATATTTGCTTGTTTTTCCTCGATAATAAACTGCTCCGAATCCATTTTGTGTTTGGTGAGGTCCTCCACTTCAACAGGACGGAAAGTGCCCAGACCAACGTGCAGGGTTACTTCGGCAAACTCCACACCTTTTAGTTCCAGTCGTTTCATTAACTCACGGCTAAAGTGCAAACCTGCAGTAGGCGCAGCAACTGCCCCTTCGTGTTTGGCAAAAATAGTTTGATAGCGTTCCTTATCTTCGTTTGTAGCTTTACGTTTAATGTATTTTGGCAGGGGTGTTTCGCCAAGTATCTCCACATTGCGACGGAATTCTTCGTCGGTACCGTCAAATAAAAAACGGATGGTACGGCCGCGTGACGTGGTGTTGTCAACTACCTCGGCGATTAAAAGGTCATCATCGCCGAAATATAGTTTATTGCCCACGCGGATTTTACGTGCAGGGTCAACCAAAACATCCCAAAGCCTTAGCTCTTTATTAAGTTCTCTCAATAAAAAAACTTCGATGGTAGCGCCGGTTTTTTCCTTATTGCCGTACATACGCGCCGGAAAAACCTTGGTGTTATTCAGGATCATAACATCCTTATCATCAAAGTAATCCAATATATCTTTAAATATTTTATGCTCAATTTTGCCCGAATCGCGGTACAACACCATTAATCGTGATTCATCGCGGATGTTTGAAGGAGTGTGAGCAATTAATGAGTCGGGCAGGTTAAATTTAAATTGAGATAATTTCATGCTTATAGATATGAATTTTCAAGGGCGCAAATGTAAGGTTTTTTTTGTAATTTAACCGCTTTTTTATTGTTACATTTTGATTACGCTGATTATTTATTGGTTACACCGATTTTTAATATAGTGTTTTTTTTATTGCACCGATGATTTATACATTACACCGATTTTTAACATTAGTTTTAAAAAAATGTAACTTAAATTCAATTTTAAAGTCTAAAATTTAAATCTCCGGTAACGGTAGGAATAACTATCGGTGAAATCAAAATGAATCATCGGTGAAATCAAAAAATCAATGCTATTTTTAAAACTTTTGCGTGAAAGCTTTTTATTTGCCAATGATGCCTTGAGGCAAAATAAGCTCCGCACGTTTCTTTCTTTGCTTGGGGTAACGATAGGCATCTTCACTATCATATCAGTTTTTTCGGCTGTTGATACCTTGCGCAATAACCTTCAAAAAAGCGTAAATAAATTAGGTAGTAATAGTATTTATGTCGAAAAATGGCCGTGGGTAATGAACTCTAATTCGCCCTGGTGGAAGTATTTACAAAGGCCGGACCCTAAATTAAGGGAATTTGACCTGCTTCAAAAACGCAGCCAAACAGCCCTGGCTATATCATACGAAATTAATATTGACAATCGTATTGTTAAATATAAAAGCAACACCGTTGACGGCGCACAAATCAATGCAACTTCGCAGGACCACGACAAAACCTGGAATTTTGATTTTGAAGATGGAAGGTACTTTACCGGCCTTGAGTCGAGGGCGGGCAGCCCGGTAACGGTAATAGGTTATGATATTGCCCAGGATTTATTCCCTGAGGGGGGAGCGGTTGGTAAGCAGCTGAAAATAATGGGCCGTAATGTTACAGTGATAGGCGTATTTAAAAAGGAAGGGAGCGACATGTTAGGAATATCTGACGATAAACTAATACTGCTGCCTTTAAACTTTGCAAAAAACCTTATCGACGTACAAAATCCAAATTATCGCCCTCATATAGTAGTCAGAGGCAAAGACGGACTTACAGATGTGGAAGTTGAAAGCGAACTAAGGGGATTAATGCGTTCGATAAGGCGGTTACGGCCGGGTGAAGACGATAATTTTGCTTTAAATAAAACAACACTGCTTTCCAATCAATTGGATATAGTATTTGGCGTACTAAACATCGCCGGTTTAATTATCGGTGGGTTTTCCATACTGGTTGGCGGTTTTGGCATAGCCAATATCATGTTCGTATCTGTTAAGGAGCGCACCAATATAATAGGTATTCAAAAATCGTTAGGCGCCAAAAGTTATTTCATTTTGCTTCAATTTTTAATAGAATCAGTTATTCTGTGTTTAATGGGAGGAATTATAGGATTGGGACTTGTTTACGGGGTAAGTTTAATTGTAAAAGCCACGGCCGATATTGCAGTAGTACTCGATATGAAAAACATTATCGTTGGTATAGGAACGTCATTAAGTATAGGAATAATTTCAGGGATAATACCGGCTTATTTTGCCGCCAGGCTTGATCCGGTCGAAGCAATCAGGTCGAATTAGTTGATTAGTAAATAAATTAGTTGATTAATGAATAGTTGATTAGGTAGGTAGTCAGAAATCGCTAAAAAGATTTTAACAATTACTCACTTAATCAACATAATCAACCATTCACTAAACTCCATAAAAATATTACAAATGTTAATCGGGTGAAGGAGATTTAATACACGGTTTTTTCTACATTTGTGCGGAACAAAATATACTTCAATGTCGGAAACAGCACAATTAAAAATTGGCGATAAATCTTTTGATCTTCCTATTATAGAGGGTACTGAAGGCGAAAAAGCAATTGATATTTCCAAACTCAGAGACCAAAGCGGGTATGTAACCCTTGACATTGGCTATAAAAATACCGGAGCTACAAAAAGCGCGATTACTTTTTTAGATGGTGAACTGGGTATACTTAAATACCGCGGCTATCCGATAGAACAACTTGCCGAAAAATCGACTTTTATTGAGGTTGCTTACTTACTCATTCATGGTGAGTTGCCCACTGAACAGCAACTTAACCATTTTCAATATGAAATAAGCAGGCATACGCTGGTTCATGAGGATATGAAGAAGTTTTTTGATGGCTTCCCATCAAACGCTCATCCAATGGGTCAGCTGTCTTCGTTGGTTTGCGCACTGTCTGCATTTTATCCTGAATCATTAAAATCTGTTCAGACTGATCAAGAACTCCACTTAAGCATCATCAAGATGCTTGCTAAAATGGCGACTATAGTTTCCTGGATTTATAAGAAATCTTTGGGGCATCCATATATCTATCCGCAAAACAAATACGATTTCGTAACCAATTTCCTGTATATGACCTTTGGCCAGCGTACAGAACAAATTGAGATCGATCCGGTAATTGTTAGTGCGATGAACACGCTGCTGATATTACATGCTGATCACGAACAAAATTGCTCTACTTCTACCGTCCGTATAGTTGGTTCGTCCGAATCAAATATTTATGCTTCTGTATCGGCTGGTATATCAGCATTGTGGGGCCCTTTGCATGGCGGAGCCAACCAGGCTGTTATTGAGATGCTTGAAAAAATAAAAGAAGACGGCGGCGACACTGATAAATGGATAGCAAAAGCAAAAGATAAAAACGATCCCTTCCGTTTAATGGGATTTGGGCATAGGGTATATAAGAATTTCGACCCCAGGGCCAAGATCATCAAAAAGGCTTGTGACGATATTTTAGAAAAACTTGGAATTGATGACGAGGTGCTTGATATTGCCAAAAAGCTGGAAGAAGTAGCTTTAAAGGACCCTTATTTTGTTGAACGTAAATTATACCCTAATGTGGATTTTTATTCAGGTATAATTTATAGGGCATTGGGTTTCCCTACTGATATGTTTACCGTGTTATTTGCGTTAGGTCGCCTTCCGGGATGGATTGCCCAATGGAAGGAAATGAAAGATAACAAAGAGCCGATTGGCCGTCCGCGTCAAATTTTTGTTGGTCCAACCAACAGGGATTACGTTGATATAAAGAGCAGAAAGTAGGCAGTAGGCAGTGCCATTATGTTAAGCAAGAAATCTTCAGCGGAATTTATTAATCATTTTAATCAGCGGTTGTTTTGCTGCTTTTTTTTGTTGTTGAGTCAGTGCTTGCTGGTATCTGCACAACAAAAAGTAACTTTTAAAATTGGTAAGATACCACCCCTTGAGGTTTCAGGTCAGCATCCGTTCGTTTCCGGTAATTTTAACAATTGGAATCCTGCAGATAGTGCCTGGGAATTACGATCGACCCAGTCTGGATCGTACCAGTTGGTAAAGAATTTGCCGAAGGGTACATACAACTTCAAAGTTACAAGAGGCAACTGGCAAACCGTTGAATGCAATAAATCCGGTAACCCTATTGAAAATCGCACGATTGCTGTTATAAAGGATACTATCATTACCATCGATATTGAAGGCTGGCAGGACAATTTTACTGCGACTGAAAAAAAGCATACCGCAACCGCACAGGTGCATATAGTCAGCGAGAAATTTGATATGCCGCAGCTAGGCAGGCAACGAAGGGTTTGGATATATCTCCCCGCAGATTATCAATCGTCGCAAAGAAGATACCCGGTAATTTACATGCACGACGGGCAAAATTTGTTTGATGCTGCTACTTCAGCTTATGGGGAATGGGGAATTGATGAAATACTTGACAAATTGCCTGCTCACGACCAATGTATCGTGGTAGGAATTGACCACGGGGGCGAAAACCGTATCACAGAATACAATCCCTATGATTCAAAATACGGAAAGGGGCGCGGCGATGATTATGTTGAATTTATTGTAAAAACACTAAAGCCGTACATTGATCAGCAATACCGTACCAATCCCGATGCACAACACACTACTATCCTCGGTAGTTCAATGGGTGGGCTCATTTCTATGTATGCAGCCCTCAAATATCCTGATGTATTTGGCAATGCCGGCGTATTTTCACCTGCGTTTTGGCTTGCGCCGCAACTGTACCAGTTTGCCCGGCAAGCGGATTTGCCGACCAAAAGCAGCTTTTATTTTGTATGCGGCGATGCTGAAAGCGAAAGCGAAGTGACTGACATGACAAAAATGGCCGATATTATTCGATCAAAAGGAATAAGCGATAAACAATCACCCATCGTCGTAATAAAAGGGGCTGCTCACAATGAAAAGCAATGGAACGGCGATTTCCCAGGCTTTTATAGTTGGCTGATGCAGTTTTAGCGGGGTCTCCTTATTACCTTTATTTCTTTGCTAATTCTGCCTTCCTCTGGCTAATTTATTTCATCAACCAACTTCATTTGTGATTGATAGTATTATTTATTATATGTAAATTTATAATACCAATTAACCAAAGTGATAAATTTTATAACTGCTATTGCCATGGGCACTTATTTACCTTTGCCCGGTATATTTATTACCGACAGGTAACTCACATGCCTGCCGCGGAATAAGAACTTCTTTAAATCAAATAAATTCTCACCTTAACATTAAACTTAAATATCATGAAAAGTATATTACTTTATACAGCCTTATTAAGTTGTTTTATTTTAGGTTGTAAGAAAAAAGAAAAATTATCCCTTGTAGGCGTATATAAACTGGAGAGTCAAAGCATTAGCGGCGGGGGAACAGACTCTACTGACTCAAGAACACAAATAAAAATTTATACTGCTGATCACTTTATTTATGCTGGTATGACACCAGACTCAGCCGTCTCATTTGGAGTAGGTACTTATAAACCTGATACAGGCAACAGAATTATCGAACATGAGTTTTTTAGCAGTGCCCGGCAAACCGCAACCAGAAATTTTAACGTGGATATTACAGAACACGAAAATGGATATTCGCAAAAAATACCGGATATAGCATCGATAAAGGGAGTGACATATGCGTTAAAAGAGGATTATTCCAAGCTACAAACTAATGATACCTCTAAATTGGATGGGTTGTGGAAAATGGAAAAAGCCTATTGGGTAAAGGGGAAGGACACCATAAAAAACGATAATACTCAATATAAAATCTTTTTTGGCGGGCATTTTTTGTACATACACAGCATCCCGGCCGACAAAACGGCTACTAAATTTAACAGCGGTTTTGGATACGGAACCTTCAGCTTCAGGGGCGATACAATTAACGAGGAAGATAAAATTTCAAATGATGCGCTTGTCCTTAATCGCAAGTTTATCGTTAAAGCCAAATTCAATGGCAACGACGAGTATACCCAGGAAATTGACGATCCAAAGACCAACCAGCAATCGGTAGAGGTTTATACGAGGGTAAAATGATGTCTGAAATCCGAGGTCAAAAGTATGAAATAGGGATAGGGTATGGCGATGAATGTGTTTTGAATTGCTATATATGTTTTTTTGTCTGAACTAAGATTGCAGGATTTAAGGATATTTGGATTCTTTAGTGAGCATCCCGGAATTCTTCAATCTTAAAAGCTTGATTCAGACATTCCCAATTATTTGAAGAGTTCTATCATCTTTTGTTCCGCTGAAAAATTTGTCAAGAACAGATTGAAACACTGGGTTGGCGCCGGGCAATGATGCAAATAACGTCATCGACGATTTTAACTTTAAATCGTCTGGACTGCCAAATATTTCGTTTGCGTCATTAACGGTAATATTAAGCAGTTCGCAGCAAATATCGACGAGCCGTGGTCCTAAGATCGGGTTATTTATAAATTCGGCCGCTTCATTAATATCTTTTATGGCGTAATACTTTGATGTTTCGCTAAAACCAAGCCCCTTTATCTGCGGAAAAATATACCACATCCAATGACTTCGTTTTCTGCTGTTTTTTACTTCCGACAATGCGATAGGATAACTCGTTTCCTGGGCTTCAATAAATCTTTTCAGGGTATTATCCGTAGCCATGTTATTTTGATGTAAGCCTACTTCTAAGACAACTCGATCCAGACAGGTGCATGATCGCTCGACTTTTCCCACCCGCGAACATTGCGGTCGACATTCGCAGCGACCAGGCGGTCACTAATATTCGGGCTCAATAAAAAATGGTCAATCCGTAGGCCAGCATTGCGGCTATACGCATCACGAAAATAATCCCAAAATGTATATATCGTTTCATTTGGATGAAGTTTGCGTATAGCATCAGTCCATCCTTGCTCAACAAGTGTTTTAAAGGCCGTGCGGGTTTCAGGCCGGAAAAGCGCGTCATTCACCCAACGTTCAGGTTTGTAAACGTCCAGTTCCGTTGGCATCACATTGTAATCACCGGTCAAAACCACCTTGGCGCCAGATGCGAGGAGTTCAGCAGCATGCAGGGTCAGCCGTTCAAACCAGCGCAGTTTATAGTCGAACTTTGGCCCTGGGGCGGGGTTGCCGTTGGGTAGGTAAAGGCAACCAATAACAACACCATTAACGATTGCCTCAATATAGCGGCTATGCTCATCTTCAGGATCTCCGGGAAGCACCCTTCTTCTTTCCTGCGCCTCGCCGTTACGCGATAGTATGGCAACGCCGTTCCAGCTCTTTTGTCCATGCCATATCGGATGATAACCCGCATCGCGTATAGCTTTCTCCGGGAAGTTTTCCTGTGGCGCTTTCAACTCCTGCAGACAAACAACATCAGGTGCTGTTTCTTCCAGCCAGCGGAGCAAAACTGGTAGGCGCCCATTCACGCCATTCACATTATAGGTGGCTATTTTCATATTGGCTTGATTATTATTTCAAAGATATTTATAAAAATGAAGCGATAGCAATTCGAACTATAATCGAGCCGAATTTATTGCTGATCAAAACAATTCTGCCTTATACCGCTTAGCCAACTCCCCCGTAGCCTTTTCAATATCAATTTTCACCACCAACAACCCCGGCTCTCCGTAAGCCTGGTACATGATGCATTCTCCACCCGGCCCTATAAGTGAGGTTGCCGACTCCTGGTATTCCAAAGCATAATTAACGCTGGCAAAATATATGGTATTTTCTAACGCCCGCATCATCGTGGCTTTTTCATGATAGGTGTTATTTTTATCGCCCCATTCTTTTGGTTTAATGCCTTTTTTATTGCTGCCGGTGCAGTGCGGATGAAAAACTATTTTAGCGCCTCTTACGGCAGCCCATCTTGTTGCCTCAGGGTACCGAAAACCCTCATGACAAATGGTTATGCCGAATTTAACTCCGTTAAATTCAAATAGTTGGCGGTCAGTGCCCGGTACAAATATTTGGTCTTCGGTAGGGTCCAGTTGGTTTTTGGTTTGTGAACCTACTACTTCTCCTTTATTGGAGATTGCGAAGGCAATATTTGAAATACCCTGGGGATGGTCCCAATCCATTGGTAAAATAACGGCAATTGAATTATCCTTCGCAAACCCGCAAACTTTTTGCAGGGCCAGTTTTAGTTTTTCGGGGGAATGTTCTTCAATTTCAAATTCCATTCCCCGCATACCCGGGATGTACGACTCGGGAAAGCAAACAATTTCAGCATGTTCATCAGCTGCCTGTTTGATGAATTTTTCGGCCCAATGCAAACCATCTGCAATTGATTTTGGAAACGGTGGAGTGGCTAACGCTATTTTCATTGCCGATATTATTGTTTAGCCCTAATATAGGAATTGGATATAAATTTAAAAAGTTCTTTCTTTGTTGGTATGAGTCACCGAGCCAACCAGGTTAAAGCTGCTTTTGCCATTTCAAAATATAGCTTACTGGCTATGCTAAGAAGCCCTACCTCTATTGTTTTCTCGCTATTATTCCCTATTATTTTTATCGCGGTATTTGGGTCAATAAATGTTGGGCAGGCCCTTGTGGTTAAATTGGCTGTGGCGCGGAGCAGTGATACATCGGATATGATATTTAAGGCTATCAAATTGATTCCTAACGTGCGATTGTTAAACGGGTTATCACCTGTACAACAAGCTGAGGATTTAAAGAAAGGCCGTATAGCAGCTATACTCGACATTACGAACAGCAGGGACGCGAATAAAATGCCTCACTATACCGTTCATCTCAAAACGTCGGGATCTTCGGGCGAAAGTCTCGGGTTGCTTAAAACCGTAATCAACCAGGCAATTGGTAATATCAATCAAAAGGTTTTTCCTGACAATCTTTCCGTAGCAACGCTTACAATAAGCCGGGAACCTGGACGCGTTTATCGCAACATTGACTTTATATTGCCTGGTCAATTGGGTTTTTCACTACTGATGGCAGGCGTATACGGATCTTCTTTTCTGTTGTTCGGCCTTCGTCAAAACCTTGTGTTGAAAAGGCTAAGGGCAACTCCCGTGAGGCGCAGGTCTATAATAGCTGGTGAAATGCTGAGCCGGCTGTTTTTTCATGTTATCAGCTTCATTATCATGGTAGTGCTGGGCCATTTTGTGTTTCGGTTTACCCTTATTAACGGCTTTTTTACATTTATTGAAATGCTGGTTTTCTCCCTTTTCGGACTATGTATTTTTATGGGGATAGGATTTATTATAAGCGGAGTAGTACAGAATGAAAATTCAATAGCCCCGATTGCCAATACCGTAGTACTTCCGCAAATATTACTCTGCGGCTTGTTTTTCCCCATTCAAAATTACCCGCATTGGATGGAACAGTTTTGCAGCGTGCTACCTCTTACGTTATTTGTGGATGGTCTTCGAAAAATAGCTTTTGAGGGCGCTCATATTTGGGAACTGCCGTTAACTGTTGGCGGATTGATATTATGGACGTTGATTATTGGGCCGTTGTCCGTGAAATCTTTTAAGTGGGAGTGAGGTATTAAATATTTGTGTGGTGGAAAGTCAACCCTTTATCCCATACATCTTCATCATGCTATCACCCATCATTTCAATGGCCTTTTTCCTTGGGAAAATGTGCTGCATCAAAAAGGTAACTAACTTATTACCTGTGCCGCTGATAAATGAAGGTGTTTTACCGATCTTTCGTAAACATTCCTCAACAACTTGTTCAGGTAGCTGTGGCTTTGGCTCAAGCGGGCTGGCCTTCCCCGGATTTGTGTTTAGGTAGTTTGGCGTGGCAGTGGCACCCGCACAGCAGGCAATTACGTCAACACCATGTGGCCGCCATTCGTACCATAACCCCTCGGCCAATACGCGATTAAAAGCTTTTGTAGCTGCGTAACTAGAAAGATACCCAGAGCCCTGGAATCCTGCTATCGATGCCATCAGAACAATGCCTCCCTTTTTACGCTCCACCATCTTACCGCCTAAGTAATGCAACATTGAAAGGGGTGTTAAAGTGTTCACCACCGCAATATTTGTGTGGGTCGACAAATCTGTGGCGAGGTAAGGCCCAATGTATGATAAAGCAGCGTTGTAAACCATAAAATCAATAGTCATATCGCCTATGGCATTTATTATTTGCCCGGTGGCGTCTGCCTCTGCAAGGTCGCAGATCACCTGCAGCACTTTCACATCAAATCGGGCTTTTATTTTTGAGGTTGTTTCTTCCAACTGCTCTTTACGGCGGGCTATCAGTACAAGGTCGAGGCCACGTTCTGCAAGGGCATAGGCATAAGCCGCCCCCATCCCTTCAGACGCCCCTGCTATCAAAGCTGTATTACCATACTTTTCTTTAAACGTCATGATTAATTATGCTTTAATCACACGTGCCGAAAACGGGTATATAGAGCGCCACATCCGATACATTACAATTATCGGGAAGATAACCCATGCTATATTAGAGAGGAAAACCCTTGCCAGCTGAGGTGAAGCATGTTCGCCAACCACTTCTTCAAATAATATTATCGATACATTGGTAAGCATTACCGACGCCCATACAATACTTACAAAACGAATCCAGTTCTTGCCCTTCCAGTAAGCATAAATGGCAATTAAATAAAATGGGCCAAAGAAAATAGAGTCAATCCATATAGTAGCCCGCCACCAGGCGGGTCTTGCAATTAATATCGGGTCGAAATTGTGCCCGTACCAGTGCACCAGGTCAACCATTTTTGCAGGCGGCCAAAATGGATATTTAAAGTGATCTGCATTGGCGATGACCAATTGTTCAACATCGACGATATAAGTAATAAAAAACAGATTGATGCAAAAAAAGACGATCAACGCGATATCTATCGGTCGTTTGGATAAGGGTAACGGGTGCATAAAGGTGATTTAGCGGTTTACTGGGATGAAGATAATTAAAAACATCCTTTTAAAAGTAACAATATAATCAATTCTTATATTCCCGCCGCATTACGCTCGCCACGTGCCAATCGTGATAATTTATACTTTTCGGTAATCCAAATTTACCTATAGCGTTGTATAATATCTCAGACTCTCGTACAGTTCGTAAACTGTACAAATATGGTCAATACTGCATTGACCGATCTGAGATAACAACGTACAATTCACTTTTCCGTTTTGATTTTTCTTATCTTTTTGCATTAAAGTGAATAATTTACTAAAGCTGGATTCAGCTATTAGGTATTTTGGGTATAAATTACTTAGAACCGTGGTTATTTCAATTAACTCTTCTTCGGAAAGGCCGGTTTTTTGATTGGATAAGTAAGCTTCGCAAATCATCCCTATAGCAATGGCTTCGCCATGCGAAAGGGGATCCTCATCATGAATTAATGAATTTGTTTCGATAGCATGGCCAATCGTATGCCCAAAATTAAGGCACTTGCGAAAACCTTGTTCCGTTGGATCTGCCATTACTACTTTATTTTTTATCTCAACAGAGCGGTATATCAATTCAGATGAAGGGCGGGACAAATCACTATTTTTCAATTCTTCCCAGTAAGCAACATCAGCGATAAGCCCGTGCTTAAGCATCTCAGCTAAACCTGAAAGTATTTGTCGAGGCGGCAACGAGTTTAAGAAATCATAAGCAATAAACACTGCTTTTGGCTGGGTGAAAGTACCGATAATGTTTTTTATGCTGTCGATATCAATACCTGTTTTACCACCAACTGAGGCATCAACCTGCGAAAGCAATGTGGTAGGCACATGCACAAAATCAATACCCCGTTTAAAGGTCGATGCAGCAAATCCGCCCATATCACTGATTACACCTCCTCCGAGGTTTATCAGTAAACTTTTGCGATCTGCACCAAAGTCTATCAGCATTCGCCAAATTCCTATGCAAAAATCAATGTCTTTACTTTCTTCACCGGCATTAATTTCAAGAATATTGAAATTATCGAATCCTGCAAAATGATCTTTTATCATCGGTAAACAATACTTGGCGGTATTGTCGTCGGTTAAAATAAAAAATCTCGAATAATTCCCTTGTTTAACAAATTTTACAAGTTCATCTACGCTATTATCAAAATATATAGGGTAATTATCGCTTTGAATAGTTCTCATAAATTAAATAACCGTGATAGTTTTGCCTCGGAATTCAACTTTATCGCCCTTTTTTACTTTAAGGCGTTTTCGGTAATCAACCTGGCCATTATATTTTACTTCTCCTTGTGTTACAACTATTTGTGCTTCCCCTCCGGTTTGTACGAGGTTGGCCGCCTTTAATAGTTGGATCATCGGGATATAATCGCCTGTTATTTTAAATTCAATCACGGGCTGCAAAAATAAACTATTCTGTGAATAATGATAAATTTAGCTCGCATTTTCTAATTTTGCGGCATAGTTCATAGTTGATGGTTCATAGCTCACGGTGTTGCCTGCTGCTATGAACTATGGACCATTAACTATGAACCACAAACTATGGACAATAAAGAGAATTTATCTTTTGAAAATACCGAAATTGCATTTCGTCATTCCTCTAACTTCGATCTGAAGCGCGCATACTGGTTATTTAAGGTAATAAATGTTAATTTTTTTGTTAAGATTGGACCACCCATAACAAATTTCGCAATAAGAGTAGGTTTGCCTATTAAACCACTTATAAGGGCTACCATTTTTAAACATTTTTGCGGTGGCGAAACAATAGCTGAATGTGGCAAAACAATCAATAATCTTTTTGAAGGTGGCGTTGGAACTATATTAGATTATTCTGTAGAAGGCGAAGAGGACGAAAAGGTTTTCGACTACACCCGTGACGAAATTATAAAAACCATTAAACGGGCCTCACAAGATAAAGCTGTACCCATTACCGTTTTTAAACCCACAGGCGTTTGTAGCTTTTCTGTTTTAGAAAAATTGAACGAAAAAAAGGTTCTTGCTACGAACGAACAGGATGAATGGGAAAGGGCGCAGGAGAGGGTGTTGGCTATTTGCAGCGAGGCCTATAAAAACGGCATTCCTGTTATGATCGATGCAGAAGAGAGCTGGATACAAAACACCATCGATAGGCTTGCTCTAAGTATGATGGAGCGTTTTAATAAAGAAAAGGCAATTGTGTATAATACCTACCAGCTCTATCGCCATGATAAACTGGAATCACTAAAGAATGACTACAAAATTGCCGTTGAAAAGGGGTTTATCCTGGGAGCAAAACTGGTGCGCGGGGCTTATATGGAAAAGGACCGAAAGCGCGCTGATGAAAATGGTTATTCATCACCAATCCAGCCGGACAAAGCTGCCACCGATAAAGACTATAACACCGCCCTCGATTTTTGCACCGATCACGTTGAAAAAATAGCTATCGTGGCAGGAACGCATAATGAAGACAGCTGCCGCGTTTTGGCCGATTTGCTGAATAAAAAACAAATTGACCATAAAAACCCGCATATTTATTTTTCACAGTTGCTTGGGATGAGCGATAATTTAAGTTTTAACCTTGCCGACGCAAAATATAATGTTGCTAAATATGTGCCTTACGGACCGATAAAGGCAGTATTGCCCTACCTGTTCAGGAGGGCACAGGAAAATACCGCCATCTCTGGCCAGATGAGCAGGGAGTTGAGCTTAATTGTTAAAGAAGTTAGAAGAAGGAAGAAGTCGGAAATCTGAGATCGGAAATCTGAACTTTCTAAATCTTACTTCCGACCTCCGGAATCTGACTTCATTCCAAATCCCACTCACTGAAAAATGCTTGTATACTGTCGGGCGCTGTCATTAAGTAAGTTTGGATACCAAGCTTTTTAGCTGTGGCAATGTGCTGTGGACTATCATCAATAAAAAGAGTTTCGGCAGGATTAACGTTATTTTCTTTAAGCACCTGTTCAAAAATTGCAGCATCCGGTTTGCGTTTTCCTACGAGGTGCGAGTAATATGTCTTTTCAAATAAATGCTCGTTGTTTTCAAAGCCAAATTCAGTTTTGAGGTATCTGTGAATAAAATCATAATGGATCTCGTTAATATTGCTCAATAAAAATGTACGGTATTTCGATTTTACCTTTAGCAGTAATTCATGGTTGCCTTCACTAATTCCCAATAACATGCTGTTCCAGGCGTTGTCAATTTGTTGATCTGATAACAAGGGGTTGCCAATTTTTTTCCGGATGTGTTCCCTGAAAGCATCAGCTGTTATCTCTCCCCGCTCAAACGCGTCAAATACGGAATCCTGGAGTTTATGACCATAAAATTGGCCCGGATTTTCAAGACCCAACGCCATCCACGCTTGCTGTCCTTTTGAAAAATCGAGACTGAAAATAACGTTACCGTAATCAAAAATGATATTTTTTATATTTTGCAGGTACATAGTCTTTATTTAAACGGCTAAAAATACCGTTAATTGAAATTATTTCTTTAAAATAGACAAAGCTTTTGGCGATTTAAAAACTTTTTATTTTATGAGCGGTAATCCGATAAAAATAAGGGATGCAAATGAGCATGACTTACCAGAAATACTGAATATATATAATGAGATTATATTAAATACAACTGCCGTTTATAGTGAAAAACCACACACACTCGAAATGCGGCTGGACTGGTTTCGCGACCGCGTAAATAATAATTTCCCTGTACTTATTGCAGATAATGACGGAAAAGTAGCCGGTTTCAGCAGTTTTGGGCATTTTCGGGCATGGCCATGTTATCGCTACACGGTTGAGTTATCAGTATATGTAGCGGTTTCACAGCGTGGCAAGGGACTCAGCAAAGTTTTGCTGAAATCGCTTATTGAGAGGGCCAGTGAGACGAATATTCACGCCATGCTTGCCGGTATCAGCGCCGACAACGAAGTAAGTATAAATCTTCACCAGTCATTTGGTTTTGAAGAAGTGGCTCATTTTAAGGAAGTGGGTTATAAATTTAATAGGTGGTTAGATTTGAAGTTCTTGGAGTTGATTTTATGAGTAATTTCGTCTTTTGTTGTCATAGTTTTATTAAGTAATTTAACTAAATATGCAACTTAATCCTTAGAATCCTCAAATCCTGATTCAGAAAATATATGCAAAAAATCCTTATCGCCAATCGTGGCGAAATAGCCTTACGAGTGATGCGGTCGGCCCGCGAAATGGGTATTAAAACCGTTGCGGTTTATTCGGCGGCGGACAGAGATGCGTTGCACGTCCGCTATGCGGATGAAGCAGTTTATATTGGCGACGCACCGTCAAACCAATCCTACCTTGTTGCTGAGAAAATTATCGCAGCATGTTTTGAAACAGGCGCACAGGGTATACATCCTGGCTATGGTTTTTTAAGTGAGAATCCGGCGTTTGCCAGGAAAGTAAGAGAGGCTGGCTTAATTTTGATCGGTCCTTCGCCTGAAGCCATGGAGGTTATGGGAAATAAGCTTTCGGCTAAGGCTGCAGCATTGAAATACAACATTCCTATGGTGCCGGGTACCGAAGAAGCAATTACCGACATTGCGGAGGCTAAAGAGAGGGCGGTCGAAGTTGGGTTTCCGATACTCATCAAGGCGGCTGCAGGTGGCGGGGGTAAGGGCATGCGCATAGTTGAAAGCGTAAATGATTTTGAGGAGCAAATGCAGCTGGCAGTATCCGAAGCGGTTTCAGCTTTTGGCGACGGTTCGGTATTTATCGAGCGGTATGTTTCTTCACCGCGACA
>DASXMZ010000120.1:0-6298 GCA_036495385.1 Mucilaginibacter sp.
CTCCTGTATATCCAGTAAAAAAGCTGCAGCCTCGGCTATAGTTTTTTCGTCGGGGTAAAAATCTTCGACTGTGCCGCCATGATCTTTCTGAACCCTGAAATCGCCGGTTTTAGGTTTTTTGAGTACAGCGTGGCTAAAAACTTTATTGAAAAAAATCAACGATAATTCGCATTCTGTTATCTCTTCAATAAATTTCTGAACCAGGTAACCGCCTGTTTTTAGCAAGTCGTTAAGGCGCGCAATATCGCTCGCGACAGTGCTTTGTGAAGTAACCCAGGTATTATACGCCCCGCCCGAAACTGCGGGTTTAATAACCGCCTTATCCCAATTATTCTCCAGTAAGATTTTCGAAATATCGGCAGGTGAATTTTGAGGCAGGTATTTTAATGCCGGTATGTTTTTCCCAGCAGCGTTAAAATCAAACAGATATTTTTTATCCTGGTTTAACCGGATAACTGAAACCGGGTTAAGAACCAAACACCCCAGCCGGGCAAGATGATCCAGCCATTGGTTAAATTCTTTAACTTTTAAATAGTAATTCCACGTGGACCGGATGATAATGGCATCGAAGCTTTCCCAGTTCACATGTTCGCCATCCCAGCAGGCAGCCCAAACGGTTATGCCTGCCGCTTCCAAACAGGCGGCGGCTGCATAATCATCGGCGGTCAGGTTTTTCTGTTTACTATCGGTTACAAAACAAATATACATGGCGTAAAAATGCAGGTATAAAAATTGTTTCGCAACCTGTTTTGGTGTAAACCTGTAGTGTTCGACAGGTTAAAAAAGCAAGGGAAAGTGCGATTCCCCTCTTGAGAGGGGTGTAGGGGTGTGTTATAGCGAATCAGATTGAACGACACACCCCTGCCCCTCTCAAGAGGGAAGCCGCGCACTTTGGCCTGTTCAGAATCAAAAAAAACAAGGGTTTTAACACCCGTCTATATAAATCCATTGCATCCTCACGGTAAATATTTTGTGCTTTTTCTTACTTATCTTTATATAGAAAAAATCTCATCCTCAAACCGTAATAAACTTATGCCTTTAATCATGAAATATCTGCCTGGAATAAAAAGCCTGAAAAGATATTGGAAGTGTTTCGTATTAGTTTCTTTGTCATTTTTTCTCTGTTCAAAAGGTTTCTGTCAACGAACTGAAGTAACATTAACAAAGACGGTCGGACATATTCCAAACTTTTGGGCTAAAATAGAGCCCACAGATGAGGATAGCAGTAATTTAAAATTACCGACGGGATTGAAATTAAAATATTATAATAACTACAACACTTCTTTGGCACCTATTGAAAACGCTTACAGAAGATATAAAAATAGTGAGATCAGCTATGACGCTTTTTTAGCCAAAGCAAAATCTGTATATCCGTATATCAATATTGATACTACAAAGTTAGCCATTAACATAAAAAAGTATGCCTCATCAAAAATACATTTAATCAGTGGAATAGACTCAACAGGTAACAAGGTAATTTTGGTAGATGCCAATGACGATGGAATTATATCAACCAATGAAATATTTATCTATTCACAACAACAGACGGATAGTCTTACAGCCCATCCACATGCTGATGAGACCCTGACAAATACTTTATTAAGTCAGACGGCCATGGACGGCAGTTCGCGGTCGTTTAACGTCAAAATATTTCCGGTTTCAATTGGTGAACCTAATACAGCAACCAGTGCATCCAGGGAGGTAACGGATTTTTCCCTGCTCAGGAATGAATTCTGGACCGGCGATGTTTTAATTAACGATCAATTGATCACTATATACGCACAACCAAGAACCTTTTATAATGAACTATTTAATATGCAGTTCAGAATTAAATGCGATAATAAAGACGACTATTTCTTTTTTAATATGAATGATTACTGGAATAATGATAAGCTATCGCTTTCAATAGATTCCGTGAGCGTAATAAGCAGTGAGAAAATAAAATTATTTATTTCCTATCAATCTCCTCCGCGTAAATTCAATGATACAACCTTTACGATGTCATTGCAGAACGTAGCAAACAACAGCGTTGAAACGCTCGGTTCATTTCTTCATGCCCGAAAATATATTTTAATAGACTATTGGGGCACCTGGTGTGCCCCTTGTATCGAAAAAATACCTGCTCTACAAGAAATTCAACAAAGATTTTCTGATAAACTGTCCATTATCAGCATCGCTTATGATTTTGATATTAAAAAAGTTGCCGATTTTGATAAAGCACATCAGCTTAATTGGGGCAGTTATTTCATCGACAGAAATATTGAGAAAAACTTAACAAAACCATTAAAAGTACTGCACTATCCTACCTATCGTCTTTATGACGAATTAGGTAATCTCATTTTTTCCGGAAAAGGCGATCCGGACAAGGATATTGATTCTATTATCAGGATACTTTCACGTTAGCGTTAATTTCGTGTTCACGCAGAACAAAAATGAAACGCCTTTTTAGTGATGGCGGTAAAAGTATGGAGCTAAAAGCCTCAATTTCAAGAAAATACGAATGTCTTTGGCAAATTACCCAACTCGTTGATTTACAGCGACTTGCTGTTTCTGTGTTCGATTTTTGACCAAAACGAAGTTGTAAGTGCCTGTTAATGAAGTGTTCACAAAATAGAGGTGCGTGTGAACGTGAACACGGCTGCCGGCGGTTAAAAAAAATGTTTTCCTGCAAGGGCTCGAACCTCAATCTTCAGAGCCAGAATCTGATGTGCTACCATTACACCACAGGAAAATTTAATACAATAGCAAATATACAAATAATGGGTTTTATCCAGTTGCATTTTTAAAACCGGATTTTATAAAAAACACAAAATCGTTACCAATCCAAACTTGTATCAAGTCTATAATTCAATAAATTTGAATTCCGTTCAAATTGTCCAATTATATCTAACCACCTAAATATTATGAAAAATAAGGATTTATCCCGTCGTCGGTTTATTGGCACAAGTGTGCTGGCAGCGGCAGGTATAGCTTTAACCTCAAAAAGCTCTTTTGCTAGTTCAATCTTTGCAGCCGAAAAGCCAAACTCAAAAATAAATGGCGTGCAAATTGGCGTAATCACCTATTCGTTCAGGAGCATGCCAGGCAGTGCCGAACAATTGCTGCAATACTGCCAGGACTGCAATATCAACGCGATAGAAATGATGGGCGATGCCGCTGAAGCTTTTGCCGGCGCACCGGCGCACGACAGGACTCCCGAATCCTTCGCTAAAATGGCCGAATGGCGTGCAAATTGTCCTATGGATAAATTTGTAGAGTTGAGGAAGTTATACAACGATGCCGGTGTAAGTATATACGCATGGAAACCAAACGCACTGGGCGCTAAAAATACAGATGCTGAGATTGACTATGCTTTTAATGCTGGAAAGGCGCTTGGATGTACTCACGTTACCGTTGAACTGCCTACAGATAATGCCCAAACACAACGGCTTGGCGATATAGCTGCAAAACACAAAATGATGGTTGGCTATCATGCACACACCCAGGCAACTCCCACACTTTGGGATACCGCGCTGAGCCAATCAGAATATAATGGTATTAACCTGGATATCGGCCACTATGTGGCAGGGACCAGCAGCAGCCCTGTCGACTTCATTTTGAAAAATCATGCCAGGATAACCAGCATGCACCTGAAGGACAGGAAATTCAACAACGGTCCGAATATGCCATGGGGCGAAGGCGATACGCCGATAAAGGAAGTTTTGAGGTTAATGAAGAAAAACAAGTATAAATTTCCGGCCACCATCGAGCTTGAATATAATATCCCTGCCGGCTCCGACGCCGTTAAAGAGGTTATAAAATGCCGCGAATATGCTAAAAACGCATTGAGCTAGCAGTTCACTACCTGATTTTCTGCACTTTGTTATTATGTGAAGATTAAAGCACAAAATTTTCATATCATTAATTTATATATTTGAGATGTACATTAATGATTATGAAAGAAATTGCTTTAATTATACACGAGGACGCAACTTTATCGACCATAACGGGTGCTATGGACATGCTGATCCATACCAACAGGCTTTTTCAGCATTCGGGCAAACCTCAGCCTTTTAAAATTGTGCTTGCTGTGGAAAAGTCAAATGATCATCTGTTGCATGTTCCAACTCCCCTCGCCAGTTACGCCACGCTAGAGGAGATTAGTCGTCCGGATCTTATCATAGTTCCTGCTTTTTATGGCGACAAGGATATGATGCTAAAAAAACACGAAGCAATTATAAGCTGGATAAATACAAAATATCAAAATGGCGCCGAGGTGGCCAGTCTGTGCTCGGGAATTTATTTTCTTGCCGAAGCCGGTTTGTTGCCGGGCCGGTCATGTACGGCGCACTGGAACGATATGGACGATATTGTGCGCAGGTATCCTGATGTGAATTTCCTTTCGGATATGGTTATTACGGACCAGGACGGGATTTACACCAGTGGTGGCGCTTTTTCTTCATTAAACCTGATACTGTACCTGATAGATAAATTTTGCGGAAGAGAGGTTGGTATATGGGCCAGCAAAATGTTTTCGTTGGATATGGACAGGATAAGTCAATCGCATTTTGCCGTATTTAAAGGTCAGCGACAGCATAAAGATGACGAGATATTGAAGGCGCAAACTTATATCGAGGAAAATCACCACCTTCAAATTAATATCGACGAAATTGCCGGGTATACCAACATGAGCAAGCGCAATTTTATAAGGCGATTTAAAAAAGCCACACACAACACGCCCTTTGAATATCTGCAGCGGGTAAAAATAGAAGCCGCAAAAAAAGCTCTTGAAAAAGGCACACAAAACATCAATCTATTGATGTACGATGCCGGGTATAATGACATTAAAACTTTTCGCGAAGTATTTAAAAAGATTACAGGGTTAACACCGCAGGACTACAAACGAAAATACAGCAGGGTTGATATGCTCATAAATTAAATCGGTAGAAACGTAATACTTTGCGTCTCTGAACTGTTTAATATGGCGAAGTACTTACCGCCGTCCATCCGCCATCAACAATTAAATTTTGCCCCGTAATGTGTGCGGCATCCGGCGAAACAAGGAATAATACTGCATTGGCTACATCCTCCACGGTTGCTGGCCTGCCCATTGGTGTAATGCGCGACCAGGTATTTTTGTATTCAGCATCTTCCAACGTACGTTCAGTCAAGGTTGCGCCTGGTGCTACGGTATTAACAGTAATATGATATGGCGATAATTCAACTACCAGGTTTTTGGCAAGCATTTCGAGTGCAGCTTTTGTCATTCCATAAGCCGCAAGATTTTTATGTGCCTGGTGACCGGTTACTGACGACATGAAAAGTATATTCCCGTTGCTTTGCTGTTTAATGATCTGTTTTGCAGCTAGTTGCGCCATAAAAAAGCTGCCTTGCAGATTCAGGTTCATTACCCTTTGAAGTGATTCGGCTGGATAAGTTAAAAAATCACCGAACAAGGTAATGCCCGCGTTAGCAATTGCAATGGTGAGTTTGCCAAAACGTTGTACCGCTGTATCGACCATTTGTTGTATGCACTCTACATCAGCGGCATCGCCGCAAAGTGTTATATAGCTGTCTTCGAACTCAGTCATCAGATAATCTGCTCTTTCGAGCAGTTCTTCATTCACATCATTAATAAGGACTTTCGCACCGTTAAGCAACAGTTGCCTGGCTATTTCAAATCCGATACCCTGTGCCGCTCCGGTTACAATTGCAACTTGTCCGTTAAATTTTTTTTCAATCATTACGTGAACCTAATAAAACGATGTCATTTCGAACGATAGTGAGAAAACCTATAAAACTAACAAAGCGGACTATGCAAGTTCGATATACAAGACGGATAAGTTTTCTCACTATCGTTCGAAATGACATTATTGGATTTTATTTAATTTCAATGCGAATCCCTCAAAACCTCGCTGCCCGAACCGCCTTTCAGAAACCCAAAATCAGCGCCCAGATGTGCCTGCTCTACGTTGGTTTGATATAACCAGGTATAACCCCTTCCGCTTAAATTTTCAAAGGCCTTTAATTGTTTCTTGCGCTCGGTAATCTCCGCATCCGATAATTCAAGATGCAAAACGCCTGCATTGACATCCAGTTTAATGATATCGCCATCCTGTACTATAGCCAGGGTTCCGCCTATAGCTGCTTCTGGACTTACGTGCAATACCACTGTCCCAAAGCCGGTTCCGCTCATGCGTCCATCTGAAATTCGCACCATATCTGTAACCCCTTTTTCAAGTAGTTTCTTTGGTATCGACATATTACCAACCTCAGGCATTCCAGGGTATCCTTTAGGACCAACATTTTTAAGCACCAG
>DASXMZ010000121.1:0-9161 GCA_036495385.1 Mucilaginibacter sp.
CGGTTTGCTTTTATTGATGAAGATTTGCGAAAAACATACCGCGACACCAGTGCAGCCAACGTTTATAAACTTGCCAGCTGCAAATATTCGAAGTTATTGAAATGGAAAGGGAAAGACAGTATTCCGGATAACGAACGAAAACAATTATGTGCTTACGTTTTTATGGCACATAAATACGGCAAAAAAGTGCGGCTCTGGGCATCTCCCGAAAACAATCTGGTTTGGAAGGAATTATTGAGATGCGGCGTTGATCTGATCAATACAGATAAACTATCTGTACTTAAAGACTTCTTAATAGCCAACGGAAAGGCAAGTGCTAATTCAACGCCGGTTTTATCCGGAATGACAAATACCGGGCTAAGTTTTTAATGTCTTTTGTTCATTTTGAAGCATTATCAGCGCTTTAGCCGCCCTTACGTGCCGGGTATCTTCATTTTTAGCCGAGCCAACCCAATCACAATAACCTTGTTTGTAGGATTTCGATAGGCTTTCAAAAAAGGCATTCGCCTTTTCGTCCTTAGCGAGCAAAACCTGCAGTTCGTTTGGAGTGCCTTCGATATGTTCGCCTTTTTTAAGCATTCTGATTAGATATTATGTAGAACCTAAAATAGGGAAATTTAAATTTACGGAACAAGCAATTTTTTAAAGGCCAGGCTATCCCCATTAAAAACATCAAAATCGACAACGTGGCCTATACCATTTACGCTGGCTTTATCCGAGTGCTGCCAAAACTTCCATTTGGCTGCCATATCAACCTGCAATTCAGGCTCATAATAATGTGCCAGCCATAGTGTATTGTCATCGAAATGGCCCATAAGGTAATCTTCATAAAACTTTAGCCCCGAATAAACTATCGGCTTTATGTTTGTTTTGTTGTATACGTATTTCAAATACAGATTTAACTCCGAACGCATTTTATCCGGTGAAACGCCATCCAGTTCTTCTACATCTACCACCATCGGCAGGTCACCTTTTTCAGTCTTTACATTTTGAAGGAAAAATTTCGCCTGCCATTTTCCGCTTAGTTCCGGTCTGAAATAATGATAAGCACCACAGGTGATGCCCGCCTTTGGCGCTTCTCTCCAGTTACGCTGAAAATAAGGGTCGACCTGCAGGATACCCTCAGTCGCTTTGATAAAGGCAAAGCTTATATGCACACTGTCTTCGTGCATATTTTTCACTAGCAGCCAGTTTATTTTGCCCTGGTACGAAGAAACGTCAATGCCATGAATGGAGTATCTATCGGGAATAGGGATATTAAAACTTTTATAAATATGATAATGCGGATGGCCGCCCAAATCCCTTACCCATCGCCACGACGATACAAATATTCTTACAACATAACCATAATAAAATGGCAATAGCAGTACCAACAGTATACCTGCCAAAATAATTTTTACCTGTACTGATAAACCCTTTTTTGTTTTTCTCTTAGCTGAGGTCTTTTCCCTGACCGAAGATTTCTTGCTTAAGGAGGATTTTTTTTGAAGAGGAGCCACAAAGCAAAGGTACGAAAAGAAGAATTTGTTAACTCCTTTTTCAAAGGACAGCTCAAAATTTATTTAGTGCAGGCAGCATTCTTTTCGGACAAGAGAAACCGCGGTTTAATTAAACGGTTCAAAACAATCATAATTTCTTTGTTTTATAATTTTCCCATCCTTAAACTCATAAAATTGAGCAAACCAGGCTTTCATTTGGCCGCCGATGGGAATGTTACCCAATGGTATAGCCAAGGTCCCGGTCCAGATTGCTTCGATAATCACCGTATTTTCAAAAGAGTAGCTTTTTACAATTTTATATTCTTCTTTCTGTAAAACATTTTTGCCTTTTTCGGCCGCCCTGTTTCAAATCATTTAAACTTCTTACAGCCTTGTTTTTAGTTACTGTGTTCGGAAATTCAATTTGTTCAATTTCGGGATGATAAAACTGCGACAATTCTTGGGCGGAGTTCCTGTTTTGAAGGGTTTTGATGAAATTGATAGCGATAGTTTCGAGGTTGACTTCCATTTTAATCAAGATTTCCAGACCATCCAAATTAATAATAATTAGCCGTAGCAATGCCCTTACAAACGATTGAAAATGAAATATTTTTTTTCACAAACGTTTAATTGTATCGGGCAGTGCAGTCATCCTGCACCGCCGTCAACAGAGCTATATAATAAAAAGGGGTATTGATCAAATTAATTAAATCCGGCCCACCACACCGCTTTCAACCCTTTTGCGGTACGCCCAGAAAAACACAATTGGGAAAACAAAAAGGTTAAATATAGTATTGGTGATCAGGCCGCCTATTACAACAATAGCCAGTGGTTTTGAGGCTTCCGAACCTATCCCATTTGACATTGCCGCCGGCAATAGCCCTATCGCTGCCATTAATGCAGTCATCACTACCGGCCGCAAGCGATCTGCCACACCTTCCTTTATGGCAACCGCGAACGACGTCCATGTAGTATGATGTTTTAGTTCGAAAATATTGGCTTTAAATTTTGTGATCAGGATAACTCCATTTTGTACGCAAATACCAAACAAAGCGATAAAACCGATACCTGCCGAAATATTAAAGTTAATACCCGTTATAAGCAATGCAAGAATGCCTCCCATAATTGCAAATGGCACATTATTAAGTACGAGCAGCGAGTCCCTGAAATTTCCAAACAGTATAAATAAAATAAAGAAAATAATGAGCAAACTTATCGGTACCACCTGGCTTAACCTTTTAGTTGCACGTTGCTGGTTTTCAAAATCGCCGGCCCATTGCAGGGAGTAGCCTTTAGGCAGCTTTATCTGGTCCTCCACCTTGTTCTGTGCTTCACTTATGGTGCTGCCCATATCCCTGCCGCGGATAGAAAATTTAATGGCGCCGTAACGCTGATGGTCATCACGATAAATCATGCTGATGCCGGTAATCTTTTTAATACTGGCAATTTCACGAAGCGGTACGGTGTTGTTATTAAGTGTTGGTACACGCAAGTCGCCAATGGCTTCTTCATTATTCCTGAAGTCTTCCGGATAGCGAATGCGAAGATCAAATTTACGCTCACCTTCATATATCTGGGTTGCGGCCTTACCGCCAATGGCCATTTCTATAACTGCATTTGCATCGGCTGCTGTCACCCCATATTGCGCCATTTTTTGTTGGTTAAGATCTATTTGTAATTCAGGCTGCCCTATATTGTGGAGTATGCCCAAATCCTCAATTCCCTTAACACCCTTTAGTATGTTGTATATACTTTGTTCTTTTTCCTCGATATATTTATAATTATCGCCGAACATCTTTACAACTATGGACCCCTTAACCCCGGATACGGCCTCTTCAACGTTATCGGATATAGGCTGGGAAAAGTTGATGTCGATACCCGGAAAGAACTTCAATTTTTCTTGCATCCGCTCAATCAGCTCTTCTTTGGTTTCTTTTCGTTTCCATTGATCCTGAGGATAGATATCAACATGGAATTCTATGTTATAAAACCCCGTGGCGTCGGTACCATCGTTTGGCCTGCCGGTTTGCGATAATACTTGTTTTACCTCGTCGAAGCTCAAAAATATATTGCGCATTTCGTTGGCTAGTTTAACCGATTCCTTTAATGAAATACTTAACGGGCCGGTGGCGCGTACATAAATGGCGCCTTCGTTTAGCTCAGGTAAAAATTCGGTTCCTAACAGCGTAAAACAGAACAGGCTAATAACTAATGAAACTATAGCGATGGGGAAAACTATTTTTCGCGCCTTGAAGCATATCGAGTAAAACCTCATGGCGTTGCGGGTTATAAACTCAACAAATACATTGTGTTTTTCTTTGACATCTTTTTCGAGCAATACGCTCGCCAATGCCGGCACAAAAGTAAATGTTAAAATAACTGCACCCAGTAAAGCAAAACCAAGCGTCCATGCCAATGGCGAGAACATTTTACCTTCCACCTTTTCGAAGCTAAAAATTGGCAGTAAACCGGTAATAATAATGAGCTTGGCAAAGAATATACCCTTTCCGTTAACCATGCAGGCCTTTTTAATTAAACCAAGTTTGCTAAGCCGGTTAAATTGTGTCATCCCCACTTCTTTTGCCTTATGATCGAGCACAACAAAAATGCCCTCGACCATTACAACCGCCCCATCGATAATGATCCCGAAATCTATAGCGCCCATCGATAAGAGATTGGCCGACATCCCTTTTAGTTTCAAACAGATAAAAGCAAACAAAAGGGCTAACGGGATAATGAGGGATACAATAAGTGTAGTGCGCCAATCGGCCATAAACAGGAACACGATAACCGTAACGAAGATTATTCCTTCGGTCATGTTGTGCAACACTGTGTTGGTAGCAAAATTTACAAGGTCTTCACGATCATAAAATGTGCTCAGCTTTACATCATCGGGTAAAATCTTATTATTCAGTTCCTTAATCTTTATTTTAAGGTTTTTTATCACAACGCTCGGATTTTCGCCTTTGCGCATTACAACTATACCTTCAATAACGTCGGGGTCCTTGTCGCGGCCCACCTGTCCAAGTCTTGGCAACGCCGATTCCGTGACTTCGGCAATTGTTTTTACATATATTGGGGTCCCTTTAATATTGTTTATTACAATATTTTTTATTTCGCCAATATCGTTTAGCAAGCCAATCCCTCGTACCACATAAGCCTGGCCACTTTGCGCAATCACATCGCCGCCTACGTTTACGTTACTCTTCGATACAGCATCATACACCTGCAGCGGAGTCACGTTGTATTGTACGGCTTTTTCCGGATCTACCGTTATCTGATAGGTTTTTACTTCCCCGCCAAAACTGTTTACATCTGCTACGCCGGGAACTGCACGTATTTCCCGTTCGACCACCCAGTCTTCAATTGTTTTTAATTCGCGGGGCGATTTTCGGTTGCTTGTTAAAGTGAAGCGATATATTTCTCCGGTTGGCCCGTACGGCGGTTCGATTGAAGGATTTACCCCGTCGGGCAGGTTGGCATCGCCGATGTGATTGTTGATTTGTAAACGCGCAAAAGCATAGTCGACATCATCATCGAACGTAACCTTTACCACCGACAGGCCAAAAAGGGAAGACGACCTGATACTCGTCTTTTTTTCGGCCGGGTTCATGGCGATCTCAATGGGACGGGTAACAAATTTTTCAACTTCTTCCGCGCTTCTTCCGGGCCATTGTGTTATTATAGTAACTGATGTATTAGTAACATCAGGAAAGGCATCAATACTGATAGTTTTAAAGCTTATATAACCGGCTACTGCAAGCAGGGCCGTCACAAAAAAAATAAAAAACCTGTTTCTGAGGGCAAATGAAAGAATACGTTTTATAAATAGATTCATATTATTATGTCGGATTTCGGATATTTTTTATTTCGGATTTCGGAATTTCGATTTCGGATGTCTATGGATTTGTAATATTTTCAAAATTCGAAATCGAACATCCGAAATCCGAAATCAACCTCAATCTTTTAATGATTCATACAGGTACACCTGTCTTGATCCTATAACGCGGTCACCGGGTTTTAAACCCTTGCTGATATAAGCCCTGTCTTCCACCGTTTTAGCAACTTCAACAGGCTGTATATGTACTTTAGCTTTACTTCTATCAGCTACAATTACATAGTTTTTATCGTTATCAAAAACAAGTGCATTAGAATTTACGAAGGGAAGGTTCTCGCCCGACTTTGCTTTTATTAAAATATTCGCAAACATCTGTGGTTTTAGCAAATTGCCCGGATTATTAATTTTAATCCTGGCGTGCATTACCTTGTTATCAGGGTCCAGCATGTTATCTATTCTATCTATTTTCCCATCAAATACTTTATCAGGATATGATAAAGCAGTGATCTTTACCGGGTCACCGGTCTGAATTTTGGCTATGTCTGACTCATAAACATTGACCAACACATATACCGACGATAAATCGGCGATTGTAAACAGATTCTGACTATTATCGGCCCTCACGTGGGTATTGTCTGTCAAATTTTTCTCGACAACAAAGCCGGTTATCGGTGCTTTAACTTCATAACCCTCGCCATTGCTTTTGTTGATCTGCACAACTGCACCGGCACGTTTGCCTTCCGCCACCGCCTTTTGATAGTCGGACTGCGCCTGTTCAAGATCTTTTTGTGAGGCCAGGCCGCTTTTGTACAAGTCCTGGGTTGATTCAAGAATACGGCGGGTATTCCTAACGTCGGCTTCCGACGAAATATAATCTTTTGTAAAACCAGCCATCTCTGCGCTTCTTAAAATGGCAAGTGTCTGTCCCTTCTGCACAACATCGCCAAGCTGCACATAAACATCGTGTGCTACGCCGCTAACCATCGGGAAAACCTTTACCATTTTATTTTCATCGGGTGCTATGCTGCCGGTTAAAGTTAGCTGGGTTAAAGCGCTGGCTTCTTTTACCGTATCAATTAACACGTTGTTTAACAAGCTGTCAGTAACCTCGAAGTGTGCATCTTTTTCCTGCGTCTCCTCATGGTGGCAGCTTGGTAAAACAAAACCTGTAATGAAAAAGGCAGAAGCGATTGATAGAAATTTATATTTAGCCAACATTGTTTGGGTTGTTATTGATTTTAAAAAAGTCCTGCTTAAATTTAGGTCAAAACTATTATTGCGTTTTTTCATCTTCAGGACCATATTGTGATAGTCGCAACATCGCTTCTCATTACACTTTCATGACTCCGCAGTTGCCGTTTGATCTCGTTAGCCTGCAAACAGGTCGGTTTGATATCGCCCCAGTTACGGTCATACATGATTTTTTGCCTGCAAAGTTAAAAATGAAAGACTAAAGCTGAATTAAAACAGATTAGAATGAGATTAGAATTTAATTAAGTACTAAATTTTTACAATAATATTTTTATGCAAAACGGAACAATTCGAATTTCTTGTTAAAACAAGTCAACTTTTCAATTATATAAGTATCTCGTTTGGTCGAACATACCAATAATTGGTTATACAATAAAAAATCAAGTGCAAAGAGTTGCACTTGATCGATAATGAAACATAAAGGGGTATTAAAATATTTTAGCAGGTTTTTCATCTGGCTATTCTTATAGTCATATTCACCGGGTTGTTTTGTCAGCTCTTCTGTAAGCCCAGCCAAAAATGAGCGGAAATACCCAAAGGCTAAAAACCATTGCACAAAGGATACCGCCGATTACTACCCTGGCCAACGGCCGGGAACTTTCAGATCCGATACCGTGTGACAGCGCTGCAGGGCACAGGCCGATAGCAGCCATAAGCGCCGTCATCATCACCGGCCTGATCCTTGAGTGCACGCCTAATTTAATAGCGGTGTATAAAGTAAGTCTTTCGCCTCTTATGGCGTCGAGGTTTTGTTTAAATACGGTGATAAGCAATACTCCGTCCTGTATGCAAATTCCAAATAACGCAATAAAGCCAATGCCTGCAGAAATACTGAAATTCGTTCCCGTAATCAGTAACGCCGCTATCCCTCCAACAATAGCGAATGGTACATTTAGAAATACCAGCCCGGCATCTTTAAAATTGCCAAACATTATAAAAAGCAATAAAAAAATAAGTGCCAAACTTACCGGAACAACCTGCGTAAGGCGTTTTTCTGCACGCTGTTGGTTTTCAAAATCGCCCTGCCATGACAGGTGATACCCACGCTTTAGCTTAACCGTCGCATCTACTTTTTGTTGAGCCTCCTTTATTGTACTTCCCATGTCCCTTCCGCGGACAGAAAATTTAAGGGTAGCGAAACGCTCATTTTCATCTCTGAAAATAAGACAGGGCCCTGTTTTTTGCGAGATTGATGCTATTTCTTTTATCGGCACTTTTGACCCGTTTTGGGTTGGCACCAATAGGTTGCCGATATCATCCGGCGTTTTGCGGAACGCCTCCGGGAAACGTACCCTGATGTCAAAAGTCCTGACGCCTTCATATAAAGTAGAAGCCGCCTGACCTCCAATTGCCATTGCGATCACAGAATTCGCATCGGCTGTGGCCACACCGTATTGGGCCATTTTTTGCTGGTCCAGGTTGATATCAAGTTCAGGTAAACCAATGCTTTTTAATACACCAAGATCCTCAATCCCTCTTACTTTTTTTAATATATTGTAAATCTCGTTGGTTTTGCCTTCCATATAGTTCAATGAGTCGCCATACACCTTTACGACGATAGATCCTTTGACTCCTGAAACTGCTTCCTCAACGTTATCGCTTATGGGCTGGGAGAAATTGAGATCAGCACCGGGGATATCAGCCAGTTTTTTATTCATCTGGCTTATTAGTTCTTCCTTTGTAACTTTAGGTTTCCATTCGTCTTCCGGGTACATCAATACATCAAACTCATTATTGTAAAATCCGGCTACATCCGTACCATCGTCTGGCCGGCCGGTTTGCGATACCGCATATTGTACTTGCGGGAAGGTCATCAATCTTTGCCGCACCTGCTTTGAGATTTCGACAGATTGTTCGAGCGATACACTGTAAGGTAACTGTACCCTCAGCCATATCGCACCTTCGTCAAGCTCAGGTAAAAACTCGCTGCCCAAAAATTTGAAAGATAGCAACCCCACAGCCATCACAATAAAGGAAACAACTACTACTAACGTCTTATTTTTGAATGCCTTGGTAAAGCCGAAGAGCATAAAAGATGTTATATTATGTACAAACGGGTTATGCTTTTCGTGCACATTTTTATTCAGCAGCATACTTATTAACACCGGCACCAGGGTCAGTGTAGTAATTAAAGCGCCGAGCAATGCAAAGCCAAGGGTATATGCCAGCGGCGAAAATAATTTACCTTCAACCTTTTGAAAAGAGAATACCGGCAGCAAACCCATGATGATAATCAGCTTAGCAAAAAAGATAGCTTTTCCAAGTACGGCCCCATTGTTTTTTATCATGCTCATTTTTGCGAGCTTGTTAAAACGGTCCATTCCCACCTGCATTGCTTTCCGGTCAAGGATTACAAACATACCTTCCACCATCACAACTGCACCATCTATAATAATCCCAAAGTCGACAGCGCCAAGAGAGAGCAGGTTTGCCGACATACCCATCATATGCAGGCAAATAAAGGCGAACAAGAGGGACAGCGGAATAATTATGGAAACAATTAGCGTTGTACGCCAGTTGAACATAAATATCGACACCAGGAAAGTAACCAGCAAGATACCCTCAATCAAATTGTGCAATACGGTATGCGTAGC
>DASXMZ010000122.1:0-4784 GCA_036495385.1 Mucilaginibacter sp.
GACATTTATCCAGGAAGCTCTTAACGTAGATACGTCCATTAGAAGAAATGAAACCAAATATTCAAATGTAAAGGTTCAATGGAACAGTAAAAGCCGCGAAATAGTCAATAAATTGTATGTTGATGATTTTGAGAATTTTCAATATTCAATGATTTATTCTTAAATGGTCTGTCGCGAACTGCTTTTAATTCTAGTTGATTAGATGTGCCTTTTTAAATTAACTAAACCAAACCTTGGATTTACCTTTTTTAAGAAGTTAGGTACAGGTGGGCCAAGGTCTGCATACAAGCCCTTCGGCTCTGAATATAACCAGAAAAATAAGGAGCAACTTGTCTCCGTTTTCAAATGAATGAGAAAACCTATAGAAATTTTATCGCTCAACTGTGTGATCGGTCTACGCTCGCGATAAATTATGTAAAATATGTTACTGAACCATTAATCAGAATCTTAAATAAGATATTTGGTGGTACTTTTCGACGATTCATTAATAAACCAAATAAAAAACCTCTAAATCAACCTAAATATGCTTTGGCTTTTTAATCTCACTACACGTTACTTTTAAATAATTCATCAAAAAACAGTATGTCATTTCCCTTCTACCAGCAATTAAATAAAATGGATTGCGGGCCTACTTGCCTGCGGATGATTGCAAAACATTACGGTAAGCATTATAATGCAGATACCCTAAGGCAAAAGGCGGGTTTTACCAAACAGGGGGTGTCCTTACTGGGCATTAGCGAGACCGCTGAAAAAATAGGCTTCAGGACACGTAGCGTGCAAATAAATTTTGAAAAATTGCTAACAGCACCCCTTCCTGCTATTTTGCATTGGAACCAGAACCATTTTGTTGTTTTAACCTCCCTGAAAAAAAGTAATGCTACAATAGCTGACCCGGCTAGGGGTATTATTTCTTATAAAAAGAAGGAATTCCTGCAGTTCTGGCTATCCAATAAGACAGAAGACATAGGACAGGTTGGCACCATATTATTAATGGAACCAGGTCCTAATTTCTATAAAAGCGAAGGGGAGAAGGAACATAAATTAAGTTGGAAAGTAGTGACCCAATACTTGCATCAAAGTCGACACCAACTTTTACAGGTGTGTATTTCCTTGCTTATCACTTCCTTAATTCAGCTGATCCTTCCATTTCTTACACAAAGCATGGTGGATACGGGTATCAATACCCGGAACTTGCAATTTATCACAATTGTGCTTGTTGCTCAGCTCACGCTTACCTTTAGCAGCACAGTGATCGGGTTTATTCGGAACCGTCTGCAGTTGAGGATATCCAACAGTATCAATATATCTATTCTTTCTGATTTTTGGATAAAACTTACCCGTTTGCCCGTTTCTTATTTTGACACGCACCGCACCGGCGATACCTTACAAAGGATTGATGACAACAAGCAAATACAGTCCTTTCTTACGGGGCAAACCGTCACCACTTTTTTTTCATTATTCAATTTTTTTGTCTACACGATTATCCTTATTCTGTACAGCATAAAACTGTTTTTGGTATTTATTATTGGGAACCTACTTTATTTTGGCTGGATACAATTATTTATGCATATCAGGCGAAAAATTAACTACGAAACATTTTACCTCTCCGCAAAAGAAAACAACGCTACACTGCAATTGATACAGGGTATGCAGGAGATACGGCTAAATAACGCTGAAAAATTAAAACGTTGGGAATGGGAAAACATCCAGGTAAACGTATTTAAACTTAATTTCAAAAGTCTGAACTATAGTCAATGGCAATCGGCTGGGGCTTTATTCATTACTCAGGGAAAAGATATCATAATTAGCTTTATGGTAGCCCAATTGGTGGTGCAGGGGCAATTAACTTTTGGCACCATGCTGGCTGTCCAATACATCATCGGGCAGTTAAGCGGCCCCATAAGTCAGTTTATTGGCCTGTCTCAAAGTATCCAGGATGCTAAAATAAGTATGGAGCGGCTGAATGAAATACATGAGATGCCAGACGAAGAGCCCGTCGAAAATACCTTTTTATCTCATTTGCCCGAAAATAAAAATATCGCTTTCAAAAATTTGTCATTTGCTTACCCGGGGGCAAGTAATGACCCAATACTGGAAGACATTACCCTGGAAATCCCCGAAGGAAAGATTACAGCTATTGTAGGTGTAAGCGGAAGTGGGAAAACAACCTTGTTAAAATTGCTATTAAAAATTTACGAACAATATGAGGGGGAATTAAAAGTAGGCGAAACCCATTTGAAATATATCAGCTCTTCCTTTTGGCGTGGGCAGTGCGGCGCAGTTCTGCAGGACGGGTATATTTTCAATGATACGATAGCTGGAAACATCGCTGTCGGCGATGAATATGTAGACCACGAAAAACTTTTACATAGCTGCAGAATTGCTAATTTATTGTCTTTTATAGAAACGTTGCCAAATGGTTTTAATACTAAATTGGGAGCGGACGGAGTTGGGGTTAGTCAAGGCCAAAGGCAACGACTATTAATTGCGCGGGCAGTTTATAAAGAGCCTGAATATCTGTTTTTTGATGAAGCCACCAATTCCCTGGATGCTAATAACGAAAGAGCAATTGTTGAACAGCTGGAACAGTTTTTTAAAGGCAGGACAGTAGTAGTAGTCGCCCATCGATTAAGTACCGTAAAGGGCGCCGATAAAATTGTGGTATTAAATGAAGGCCAAATAGTGGAAGAAGGTACGCATGCTTATCTTACGTCTATTAAAGGCCATTATTATGAACTGGTGAAAAATCAATTGGAACTGGGGGCCTAAATTATCGACAAAAATTCTATGGAAGAAGAGACAACAATTATAGAGAATGAAAAGGTTTTTTTTGCCAGCAAAACCATTTCCAATAAAATCAATCATCGATCAGAACTGGCGCAGGAAATTATTTCCAGGAAACCTGATTTCACGGAAAAATGGGCACTGTTTATCTTTTTGGGTATTTTACTATTGATGCTTGTGGCAAGCTGGTTCATAAAATACCCGGATATAATAGAAGCTAAAGCAAGCCTTACTGCCAAAAATGCACCAAAAGAAATCATCCCCAGACAGGACGGGCATTTGGTGAGATTGTTTGTTCACAACAATGATCAGGTAAGCAAAGCTCAAATGATCGGTTGGTTGGAAAGTACGGGAAGTCATCAAGAAGTAATTGATCTTTCCAAACAAATAGATAGCAGCATTGCTTTATTAAATTTGAATCGTGTTGATAAGGTATCTAAAATGTTTGACAAACACTATAGTAACTTAGGAGAACTACAACAAGGCTACCAACAGTTTATCTCAGCCTGGCAGCAATTTAATGATTACATGGTAAATGGATTTTATCAAAAGAAGAAAAACCTGCTGGAAAATGACGTTAGTTCGCTAAATAAGACCAATCAAACTTTAAACAGCCAAAAAGAGTTAGCCGAGCAGGACGTAAAGCTCGCAGAAGAAACATTCAATATGAATAAAACCTTATCAGAGGAAAAGGTTTTAACCCGGGAAGAATTCAGGGTGCAAAAAAGTAGGTATGTGAACAAGCTGATGACAATCCCGCAACTGAATGCCTCATTGCTAGCAAACGAAACACAAAAACGCGATAAAATCAAAGAAATTGACGAACTTGATCATGCCCTAGCTCAAGAAAAAATAATTTTTGATCAAGCATTGCAATCGTTGAAGAGCCAGGTAGACGATTGGATGAAAAAAAACATTTTGCAATCTCCTGTTAGTGGAAGGGTGTCCTTTATCATTCCGTTACAGGAGAATCAGTATTTACGCGCAGGAACGTTAATGGGATACATTAACCCAAGCGATAGCCATTTTTATGCCGAAGCTAACCTTTCTCAATTAAATTTTGGAAAAATAGACACAGGTTTATCTGTACAATTGCGCTTCGATGCGTATCCCTACCAGGAAATGGGTTTTGTCGAAGGTAAGTTAGATTATATTTCCAGCGTGCCCTCTGATAGCGGATTTTTAGCAACAGTTAGATTAGACAAAGGACTAATTACCAATGACCGCAAACATATCCCTTACAAAAACGGCTTAAAGGCGCAGGCCATTATAATTACCCAAAATATGAGATTAGCAGATCGACTTTATTACAATATGATTAAATCTACCTCAGTTGGGAAGTAAATAGCAGTTGGCAGTTGGGATAATCTAATATAGTAGATTTTATATAAGATTGAATAGAATTAAAGTTTGAGGAATACATAGTAAAAGTATTGAGGAATACATAGTAATTGAACAGCGTCAATTCCAAACGTATCTTTTAAGCTTCTTTTCGGAATCTTGCTCACCGAAGGAGAACGAAACGATTCCCTTAGGGAATAACCCCATTTTCCTTTTGGACTGACTTTAAATAGCTTGCGGAGAGATCCAAATTCTGACGCACCGAATTACTCACCAATGCTCATAATAAGTAAAAAACGAAGTAGCCATATCATTATATCAACAGGTCGTTTTATCATTAAATTACCGTGAAAATACCGGTTGACAGCTCCTTCTAAAATGCTGATATTAAACAATATAATAAGAAGGAATCAAATACATGCAAGAAAGTCCCAATCTTATATTTGAGGATATAATGCCTCAATTAGCCGGATTATACCGGCAAGGTTTACTTGTGCCATTCTTGGGGGCTGGCATGAGTCGCGATTTATGCTGTGGATGGGAGCAAATGCTTAAAAATCTAGCTGCGGAAACGGGGGTTACCATATGGGACAAGCCGGGTGAAAACCGATTAACTCCTTCTGAAATTATTCGAATTGCAGACGAAATCGTAAGCCAAT
>DASXMZ010000123.1:0-8808 GCA_036495385.1 Mucilaginibacter sp.
CCGGTTATTATTGCTATTATTTGTGCAGGAAAAATTGCTTCAAGTATTGGGGCTGAGTTAGGAAGCATGAAGGTAACCGAGCAACTGGATGCAATGGAAGTATCCGGTGCCAATCCGCTTCAATACCTGGTAGTTACAAGAATTTTGGCTACAACCGTCATGGTACCTTTGCTGTCGGTAATGGGCGACGCTATAGGTCTGTTTGGCGGCTTCCTTGCCTTGAATATAAGGGATAGAATGAGCTTCAGTTTGTATTTCACTAAGGTAATTGCCGCACTAAACTTCGCCGATTTCCTGCCTGCCCTTGTAAAAACGATATTTTTTGGCTTCGCTATTGGATTTGTTGGCTGCTATAAAGGATTTCACTCGAATAAAGGGACCGAGAGCGTTGGCATTGCAGCAAATACGGCTGTGGTTACGGCGTCCCTGTGGATATTTGTAATTGATGCCATTGCCGTCCAAGTGACCAGTTTGTTATTTTATAAATAAAGAAGAGATGGTGGAGATAGTGGCAAATATCAAATCTAACCCAACCTCCCCCAATAGAGGAGAAACGGTGATTTCTATAAAAGGAGTAAGGAAGTCTTTTGGAGCTAAAGAGGTTTTGAAAGATATAAACCTTGAAGTAAAAAAGGGCGAGAATGTGGTGGTATTGGGTAGATCAGGTACAGGAAAATCAGTCACCATACAATGTATAGTTGGTTTGTTAAAACCGGATGATGGTTCATTGAAAGTATTTGGGGATGAAGTGGCCGAAATGTCGGACAAAGAACTTAAACAGCTGCGAATAAAAATCGGCTTTTTGTTTCAGAGTGGGGCATTGTACGATTCTATGACGGTTAGGGAAAATTTAGAATTTCCACTAACGCGGGTGCTAAAAATAACGGACCAGGCCGAAATTGATAAACGGGTACAACAAGCTTTGGAGGGCGTTGGATTACTCGAGTCTATAGATAAACTGCCGTCGGATTTATCCGGAGGCATGAGAAAACGGGCAGGCTTAGCGCGGACCATTATTGTTAATCCTGAAATTATCCTATATGATGAACCAACTACAGGCCTCGACCCTATCACATCAAGAGAAATCAGTGATTTGATATTAAACATTCAAAAACAAAACAAAACATCATCCATAATAATTACCCACGATATGGAATGTGCGCGAATCACATCGGATCGTTTGGTGGTGATGAATGATGGGGAATATATAGCTGAAGGCTCATTTGATGAGCTTCACAAATCAAAAAATAAAATTGTAGCATCGTTTTTTAGAGATATATCATGAAAACAACTTCAGAACAGAAGATAAAAATAGGCTTGTTTACATTTATAGGATTGCTGGTTATTATACTGGCAGTCTTCTTCATCGGTAACCAAAAAAATCTTTTTAGCTCAACATTTAATGTTTATGGGATATTTAAAAACGTAAGCGGACTTCAGATCGGTAATAATGTACGATTTGCCGGCATTAATGTAGGCGTGGTGCAGGCCATAAATATAGTAAACGATAGTTCAGTGAGAGTGGATTTAACTTTAAATAACAACGTTAAGAAATTCATAAAAAAAGATTCAAAGCTAAGTATCGGCAACGATGGCCTGATGGGCGACAAGCTTATTGTTATTGCACCGGGCGGAATTACAAGCACACAATCTGTTAGCGATGGCGGGCAACTAGCTTCGATTAACCCGGTTGACGTTGACAAAATAATTGCCAAACTTACTGGTGTTGCTGATAATGCAGAGTCGCTCACTTCGGGATTATCGGAAATAGTAGCTAAAATAAACAGCGGACAGGGCAGTATCGGAAGACTATTGAACAGTGACAAAATGGCTAAGGACCTGGAAGGTACCGTTAAGCAAGCACAAACAACCATGAAAAACGTGCACACCACCACTACTACGCTAAACACGGACTTAAAAGCGGCTCAGAGCAATTTTTTGTTGAAACCATTTTTCAAGAAAAAAGAAAAAGCTAAACAGGATTCTATAAAAAGAGTTAAACTTAAACAAGACTCTGTAAAAAAAGCTCAGGGGCAAACCGCACCGGCGAAACAGTAATATTTTTTACAAATAAAAAGAGGTACCCGGCAAACCAGATACCTCTTTTTATTTAGATTTTGTTATTATAAGTATTTGGTAAGTTCGGGTGACAATGGAGTAGTTTGTGAACGAAAACGGTGTATCAGGTTGCCATTTTCATCGATCAAAAACTTCTCGAAGTTCCATTTAATCTCGCCGGTAAAATCCGGATTTGGCGCTTCTGTCAGGTATTTAAACAACGGGAAAATGTCATCGCCTTTTACACTGATTTTTTCACTGAGCGGGAAAGTAACGCCATAGTTTTTTTCGCAGAAAGTTTTGATTTCTGAATTTGCGCCGGGTTCCTGGCCTCCAAAATTGTTTGCAGGAAATCCGACAACAACCAGTTTATCCTTGTACAGGTCGGCTAATTTTTGCAATTCGGCATATTGCGGAGTAAAGCCACATTTTGATGCCGTATTAACTACAAGCACCTTTTTTCCTTTGTATTGAGCCAGGGAAAAATCTTTTCCGTCTATGGATTTAAGCTTGAAATCATAAACGGAACTTGTAGCTACAAATAGCATAGTAATTATAAAAGCAAGAGTTTTCATATTTTAAAAGTATTGGTTTAACAGGGATTAGTTAAGGTAAAATTAATTATTAAAACCCCTCTTGTTCAAATAGAAATCTTCTTTTAATGTCATTTTTTTCTTATCGGCCGGAGATTTGTCTTTATATCCGGTCAAATGCAGGGCGCCATGAATTATAACCCTGTGCAGTTCGTCAGTCTCGGAAGTGTTGAATTTGGCGGCATTTTCGCGAATGCGGTCTATCGAAATAAAAATATCACCAACAATGAGCTGACCGGAATCAGAATTGTCAAAAGTGATAATATCGGTATAGGTATCGTGGTTAAGGTATTGCTGGTTTAGCTGCAATAAATAGCTGTCGGAGCAAAAAATATAAGTAAGCTCTTTTAATTTGAAGCCTTCAGTTTGTACAGTTTCGGTTATCCACAGCCGCAAGGCTGTTTTGTTTTTTATTTTATAAGTGGTGTCTTCTTCAAAAAACCGTATTAAAGGCATTATATCTTAAAGTGAAGTTCAACTTCGTTCCCTTTAGAATTAAATATGCATTGATCGGCCAGATGTTTAATTATAAAAACACCACGGCCTGTTAAGTTCTCAAGATTCTCAGGTGCTGTAGGGTCAGCCAGGTTATTAAAATCGAACCCTTCTCCTTCGTCAGCAACAGTCCAGACAATGCGCTTCGCTTCAACATCGGCATTTACAATCACTTTTTTATCAGCGCTAAGTTTATTGCCGTGCACAATCGCATTTATAACAGCCTCATTAAGGCAGGTCATCATATTAGCAAAGGTATCTTCGCCAACGTTGTGTTTATCGGCAATTTCTTCTATCAAATTTTCCAGCAATGTTATGCTTTCCCTTTTTGAAGGCAGCTGTAACGTATAAAGTTCGCCGGTTTGAACATTTGATTGGTCCATATCATTTGTTGTTGAGTAGATCAAAGTAAGATTTTATTTTTAATTTATAATAAAAATTTATGGCAGGCGGCACAGTCCTAACCTGCTCGGTTTGCTTTTCTTTCAGTAGCCTGTAATCTTGCAAGGCTTTTATGTATCCGGGAGGTATATCTTTTCCTGCGTGGCTTTCACGTTGCTGGTCCTGTTCCCTTTCTTGTTCGGCCTTCTCGGCTTCCAGTAATCGGGTCTTTATTTGCTCTTGCCTCTTTATAGTTTCCTCTGATATTCTCCTGTTTACGAGATCGTGTTCAGTTTGTTCCATTTCTTGAGAAATTTTGTCCAGGTTGCCTAATCCACCTTTGCCGTCCTTATTTTCCTCCCGATTTAATTTCTCCAGAGCTTCCCTAACCATTTGCTGCTGGCGCGCTAATTTAGCTAATTGTTCGCTCATATTCCCATTATTTTGCTGGCTTTTTCCCTGATTTCCCTGTTGCTGCATTTGTTCGCGCGCTTTTTGCATGTTTTGGTTCAGTTGCTGCTGTATTTTAGCCAGTTGCGACACTGATTGCTTCCCTTTGCCCTTACCGCTTTTGCCTTTATTCATAGCGTTTTGCAGCTGATCCAAAGCGTCACTCAACATTAAAGCCAGGTTATTCATCGAAGTCATGGCATATTGCTGGTTGTTGGATGCTTCAGCTATTCGCCGGTCGCCAAGGTTTTGCAATGCCTGGTCAATATGATTATTAATACTGGCAACCTCCCCATTAACGGTTGATTGTATCTGAGGTATACGCCGGCTCAGCGCATAAAGACTGTCTTCGGCGGTTTTAAGATTATCTTTTATGTTTTTTTGCTCCTGTGCGAGCGTTACATAGTTTGGATCGGCCGGGCTGGTGGTTTTTAACGTTTGCATCACCCTTTCCTGCTCGAAGGAGCTATTGATTAAATTTTTCAGCAACTCCCTCAATTGCTGTGCGTCAACGTTGTTTTCGGTTTCTTCACCCTCCTGCTCTTGTTGTTTCATTTTATCGGCAAGCTGTTTCATCTCTTTTGCGGCCTGCTGTTGTGATTTTGATGCTTTTGAATTGTTGTTTTTCTTAAGCTCGTCCATGCTTTGCTGTTGCTGCTGCTCAATGCTTTGCTCTTCCTGTTTCGGATTATCAAAATCCTGTTTATGCTCGGCCTGCTCATTTGTTTTTTGCAGATCATCCAACGATTTTTTAATATCCTGGAAGTCCTGGTTTAACTTCTGCTGATCTTTTTGCAATTCGTCATTTTTTGCCTGGTCAGCGTTTTGCTGTTTTGCCTGATCAGCCAATTTTTGCTGTTCCTGCGACAATTGGTTAAGCTGATCAACGTTTTGATTGAGTTTTTGTTCGAACTCTAATTTTTTATATAATTCAAGCATCCGGTCAAGTTCCTTTTTCAGCGATTTATTGTCCATTTGCATTTTTGACAATTGATCGCGGGTGCCTTCATTTTGCTCGTTTTTCAGCATTTCCTGCAGTCTTTGAAGTATTTCTTCCGTTTTGGGGTCTATTACCTTTTCAAGTAACTGCTCCATTAATTGTTGCTTTTCGGTAAGCTGCTGATCCTGCTGCTGATTTTCCTGCCGGTTGTATAAATTCTTTTTATTGTCGGCCTGTATATCTTTTATAAGGTCATCCAGTTCGCGCCTCTTTTGTAATAACGATTCAATTTGCTTTTTCTCATCAAAGGACAAGGAATTTTTATTTAACAAAAGTTCATTCAGCTTTTGAGAATCGTGCTCAATTTGTCCTGCAATTTTAACCGCCGACTGCATTTTTTGTTTTACAGCTTGAGTGCCGGCATTTAGGTCGTTATTAAGTTCTTTAGAATCGGGCACGTTGAGCGTATGTTCGGGGGAGCGAACCTTTTTTGGACCGTTCACGGCGTCGTTATCAGCAACTTCGAAAAAGTAGGTTACCTGGTCGCCGGGTTTTATGCCCAGCTCCTTTAAGTCAAAAAAATGAAAGAAATCTGCCTGTGTTTGGCTCAGATCGGCTTTTACCGGTTTGGTAAATGAGCGCATTTTGTCTTTATCTCCATTTGCACTAACCTGGTAATGGAAAGTGAGCGAGGTAAACCCGTGATCGTCCTGGATCCTGCCATTAAAATAGAAGGCTTTCATGCTTATAGAATCCTGCTTCTCATTAACGGCAATAGTTGGCGGCTCATCAGCAATTACATTAATGCGGTAGCTTGCCGAATCGCTGTGCGAAAACACATTTACTGGGGCTACCTTATATATGGAGTTGTTAAGCACCCTTTCGCGCGCCTCGAATACACCGTCGCTGTTTGTTGTAACACTTCCAGGTGCGCCATTCATATAAAACAATAAACCCGTTGCGTTTTGCGTATGAAAGGACCAGTTCACTATCGTGCCTGCGGGAATGGTGAGATCGCCGGCATTGGTTAATGTTTCATTTTTTTTGTGCAGATAAGCCGGATAGGTTAGCGCAGCGTCAAAATGCAATAGCGCCGGACGAAGATTAACTTTGATTTCGTAACTCGCCGACGAAAAACCGTTGCCTGTAAATTTGAAATAAGTGTTTTGCTGCAAATTTGTAAACAGGTAATGAAAACGGCTTATGTTTTCCTTGTCGAGCTTAAAAGTGTTGTTGGCGGTTTCTACATATATATCCGCCGGAAGTTTGTCACCTTCGAGCTTAAGGTCGAGTTTTAAATCATCCCCCTGTATTACCGAGAGGCTTTTGTTTAACACAACAAAACTAAAAGGAGCAACCGGCGCAAAATATTGGTTGTGTTTGATGAGCCTTTTGGTACTTTCTGTTAATACGGATGGGGCGGCTAAAGCAAGAATACAAATCACGCCTGCCGGGAACAGCACCCATTTAAGATATTTGGTATTTTCTTTAATATTTACCGCAGAGGGAAAGCTCACCGGTTTTAAGGCTTCTATTTTTTGATTTATGCTGGCTTCAATTAAGGCGCGGTGCTGTTCATCATGGTCGGCCAGGTTTTTAAGTTGAAGCGTATTGAGTAATTTATCGCTGACGTTACTAAAATGCTTGCCTATAATTTCGGCAGCCTGCTGGTGGGTTAGTGATTTGCCCAATTTAAGCCAAGCCAGGAATGGTGGAATAATGAGCCAGCAAATAAGTCCACCATTAATAAATATAAACATGTAAAAAAGAACAGTACGAAAACTGGTGCTGAAATTTCCATAATACTCGCTTACCGTTATTATTACATAAGCCGAAAATAAGCCCGCACCTAAAAAAATAAGCCCCCGTAAAAAGTTATTAAAATAATATTTACGGATAAAGATGTTGATCTTATCTATTAAGAGATCATAATTTTCAGTCGAATTCATACCTCACGCCCGGATTCCTTTTAACGTAAAACACATCGGATATAATACAAAGGGGTTTCAAAATATAAAAATAGTAATACACACGCATTAAATTGCTATTTTTTTAACTTTTGGATGATAAATATGTATTACAGGACGAATTAATAGATTTATATTTGTAAGGCAAACTTATAAGTTAAACTTACTATTAAATGCGTGTAAATAAAGATATTCAATTTGCCCCCGATCTGCGATCGGCGATTGCCCGGTTGATAAAAAAATTGAGAAAGGAATCGCCCACGGGGTTACTGCTATCACTTACCGAGCGTTCAACCATGGCGTTATTATATCAGCACAAGGCGTTGCTTCCGAGCGAACTCGCTGCGATGGAAATGATTACTAATCAATCCATGTCGCAGGTGTTAAACCATCTTTTTGAGTTAGGTTTTATCATACGGACAGCATCAGAAACCGACAAAAGAAAAGTCAATATTTCTTTATCGGAGTCTGGAGAACACACGTTGCTACAATATCGACAGGAACGCAATGAATGGCTTACCAGGGCTATCGCGGAAACCTGCACGGCCGAAGAACGGGAAGCGTTGAAGAATGCGATAGGTCCCCTAAATAAACTTGTTGATTTTAAGGGCTAAGAGAATTTAACGATAAAGTACAAATAAATAAGGGTAAGGAATAATGGCATTAGATATGGTTAAAGAAGTCAGGACTTTCAGGGCGTTTAAGAGCCGCAATTACAGGCTGTTTTTTACCGGGCAGTCGGTTTCATTAGTCGGAACCTGGATGCAGAAAACCGCTGTGAGTTGGGTTATTTATACGCTTACCCATTCTACTTTTATGCTTGGGGTAACTTTATTCGCCAGCCAGTTCCCCTCTTTTTTATTTACCCTGATAGGCGGGGTAGTGTCAGATCGCTACAGCCGTTACAGGGTGCTGTTAACTACCCAGGTTGCATCACTGGTGCAGGCATTGCTGCTGGCCGTATTGATATTGCTTAAACATTATGAAGTTTGGGAAATACTTAGCCTTAGCGTTGTATTGGGTGTAATAAATGCCTTTGACGTACCTGCAAGACAATCATTGGTATATGAAATGGTTGACGACAAAGACGATTTACCAAACGCTGTTGCCTTAAACTCTTCCATGGTAAACCTGTCAAGAATTTTTGGGCCTGCACTTGCCGGTATTGTATTGGAGACAATTGGAGACGGGGCTTGTTTTTTACTAAACGCTTTAAGTTTCGTAGCCGTTATCGTATCGCTGCTACTGATGAAATTGCCAAAATATATCAAAAAGGATCGCACAAAGAACGCGTTCGGCGAACTTAAAGAAGGGTTTGCATATATAAAACACACACCGTCAATCGCTTTTGTTATCATAATGCTTGGGTTAATGAGTTTAATGGTTTTGCCGTTCAGCACATTAATTCCGTACTATGCCAAAGATATATTTAAAGGAACCGCATCCACTTTTGGTGTCATTGACAGCTTTATTGGGCTTGGCGCCTTTTGCGGAGCCATATTCCTGGCCTCTCAAAAAGCGGGCGCCAATTTGAGGAAAATACTATTTATAAATACACTTGTTTTTGGTGTTGGGCTTATCCTGTTTTCGCACGAAACGATTTATCCGCTGGCGCTTGTATTCGTAACTATAGCAGGTTTTGGTATGATGTCGCAGATTACAGTGACCAATACGCTGATTCAGACCACAGTTGCCCCCGAGATGCGGGGTAGAGTGATCAGTTTTTATGCATTGGCATTTTTTGGTCTGCAGCCGCTGGGTGGTTTGGTGGTTGGATCAATATCAAAATGGGCAGGAACAACAAATACACTGATGGGCGAAGGTATAGCCGCATTATTGGTAGGGCTATTGCATTGGCGTTACCTGCGTAAAGAAAAATTAAAACTACAGCAGGAGGCTGCGGTAGTTGAACAACCACAGTTAC
>DASXMZ010000124.1:0-14695 GCA_036495385.1 Mucilaginibacter sp.
TGAAAGTATTAAGATCAATTGATTCAGCGCTCGCCAACCCTGAAATTCAAAAAAAGATTGTTTCAAATGATGAATTTCATCTGAATAAGATAGCGCCGCAAGGTGTTTTATATCGCAAATTAACTAATGCGGCCTGGGAAATTGCCAAAAGTCATGATATACTGTCCAAAATAGATTTTAAAACTGTACGCCTCCTTACTTACATTTATCAAGACCAGGATAGGATTATGAAATTAGAGGATGAGATTGCTAAGGTTATATTCAGCAGTGATTCGAGAAAAACAGAAAACACACGACTGACGCTTATACTTATACGTGATAACTACAAAGGCTGGGCAGTTGACAGGGCACCGGGGCTGCTCTATCAATATGACCAGGCGATTAAGCTTTTGGGGGAGGAAAAGTAGAATAATACGTTGCTGCCGCGAGTTTAGCGCAGCGTAACTCGTGGTAAAGCATTTCGAAAGTTTTCAACTTTCAATAAACCTTATTTCATTTAAACCTTATTAAAAACAACCATAATGAGCCGAAATTATAAATTTCATGACCAGGAACGTCCATACTTTGTAACCTTTTCTGTAGTTAGATGGATAGACGTATTCACAAGAAGAGAATATAAAGATATATTGGTTGACAGCCTTAAATATTGTATGGAAAAGAAAGGGCTTGAGTTATATGCATGGGTCATTATGAGTAATCACGTACACCTAATAATTGGCACAAAAGGCAAACCGATGGAAAGCATTTTGAGAGATATCAAAAGGCATACCTCAAAAGCAATAACAAAAGCCATCAGTGAAAATATGCAGGAAAGCAGGCGGGAATGGATGTTGTGGTTTTTTGAGCGCGAAGGTAAACGAAACCCCAACAATGAGAAATATCAATTTTGGCAGCAAGGCAATCATCCCATTGAATTGTGGAGCAGCGAGGTAATCGATCAGAAGCTTGATTATATACATAATAACCCTGTAGTTGCCGGATGGGTTGACGAACCGGAGCATTACCTTTATAGCAGCGCCCGGGATTATGCCGGAGGGAAAGGATTAATTGATATTTTATTAATGTTGTAGTTTGTAAGCTGAAAGCTTTTATCATGCCGTACCACGAGTTACGCTGCGCTAAACTCGCGGCAGCAAATCTTATAAACAAAAAAAGACGTGATCCTAAAATCACGTCCTTTATAGCTTAAAGCCGAAAGCAAAAAGCTTTGGACTTTCTGCTTTTGGCTTTCTGCTTAATAACGGTAATATTCCGGTTTAAACGGACCTTCAACCTGTACGCCGATGTAATCAGCCTGGTCTTTGTCCAATATTTCCAGTTCAACACCTATTTTGGCAAGGTGTAAACGGGCAACTTTTTCGTCCAGATGTTTTGGTAAAGTATAAACCTGGTTTTCGTATTTATCGCTATGATTCCAAAGCTCTAATTGAGCAAGGGTTTGGTTAGTGAACGAGTTACTCATTACAAAACTTGGATGACCTGTTGCGCAACCTAAATTTACCAAACGACCTTCGGCTAAAACGATCAGGTCTTTACCGTTAATGGTATATTTATCAACCTGCGGTTTAATTTCAACCTTGGTATTTCCATAAGCGCCGTTTAACCAGGCCATGTCAATTTCATTATCAAAGTGACCTATGTTACAAACGATAGCTTTATCTTTTAATGCGCGGAAATGACTTTCGCGAACAATGTTTTTGTTCCCTGTAGCAGTTACCACAATATCAGCTTCAGCAATGGCAGTAGATAGTTTCTTTACTTCAAAACCTTCCATCGCAGCTTGAAGCGCACAGATCGGGTCAATTTCAGTAACAATTACCCTAACACCTGCATTGCGTAATGAATCGGCAGAGCCCTTACCTACGTCACCATATCCGCAAACAACAGCCACTTTTCCGGCCATCATCACGTCGGTAGCACGACGGATAGCGTCAACTAACGACTCGCGGCAACCGTATTTGTTATCAAATTTCGATTTAGTAACCGAGTCATTAACATTTATTGCAGGCATTGGCAAAGTGCCATTTTTCATGCGCTCGTATAAACGGTGAACTCCTGTTGTAGTTTCTTCCGATAAACCTTTGATACCAGCTATCAGTTCAGGGTATTTATCCAATACCATGTTGGTCAAATCCCCACCATCATCAAGTATCATGTTTAATGGTTTGCGATCTTCCCCGAAAAACAGGGTTTGCTCAATGCACCAGTCAAATTCTTCAGCATTCATACCTTTCCAGGCATATACAGAAGTACCGGCAGCGGCGATAGCAGCAGCAGCATGGTCTTGAGTAGAAAAAATATTGCATGACGACCAGGTAACTTCTGCACCAAGCTCAATCAGCGTTTCAATTAAAACAGCTGTTTGGATAGTCATGTGAAGGCAGCCGGCAATGCGTGCGCCTTTTAATGCTTTTGACGGGCCGTACTCTTTACGTAAAGCCATTAAGCCAGGCATTTCTGCTTCGGCTAATTCTATCTCTTTGCGGCCCCACTGAGCCAATGAAAAGTCTTTTACTTTATATTTAACGTAGGCAGTTTCAACTGATGACATAGCGTTTGTTTTTTAAAACGCAAAATTAGAGTATTAATGCGTAAAAATGAAATGTTTAGTTTAATTGTTGATTAAGTTGATCGGGAGAATGGTTGAAGGAGTAGTTTTAAAATTAGTCGTTCAAACGACTCGATTTTTAACTTAATCAACCTAATCTAACTGAATCAACCATTTAACCAAATCCTTAACTAAGCTCCGCCACTTTCGGTTCGCGGCCGTTTATTCTTGGTTCCGGTTTATTGGTTTGCGTCATGGAAAGGCTTCCATTATAAACAGCCCCGGTTTCAACAGATAATATCTGGGTGTTGATATCGCCATTAATTTTACCTGATGATTTAATTTCAAGTGAGCTTGCGGTGATATTACCATTTACGGTACCGTAAACAATCATTTCTTTAGTTTTAACATTCCCCGTTATCATGCCCTTTTCTCCTAATATCAAGCCTTCATCAACAGAAATTTCTCCTGTAAGTTGTCCGTCGATACGTACAAAGGCAGGCGCCTTCATGTTTCCGTCTATAGTACAGCCTTCGCTGATAAGGGTGGATATGGATTGCTGATCCAAAGCTACTTTATCCTTTTTTGTAAAAATTGCCATGATGTATTTCCGGTGTTTAATTATTTAGCGTTAAAAATTTAATGGGATCTATTGGTTTACCATTTTTTCGTACTTCATAGTGTAAGTGTGCACCGGTAGAGCGACCTGTTGAACCAACCTCTCCTATCTTCTGGCCAAGTGTAACTTCCTGGCCAACCTTTACACAAATATAAGACAAATGTCCGTACAATGTTTCAAAATTATTTATATGTTGTATGCGTACACAATTGCCATAACCACCATACCAGCCCGCAAAAACTACCTTGCCATTGGCCGTGCATTTTGCTTCATCACCTTTGTTACCCCTGAAATCAATACCTGGATGAAATTCTGCATGCTCTGAGTTAAAAGGATCACTTCTGTATCCAAAAAAGGATGTTAAATTACTGATACGGGGATAGCCCATTGGCGTAAAGGCTACCGTATGTAATAACCGTGTTAAATAGTCGCTGTATAATGAGTAGGTTTCATCATCGGTAAGCTTGGTCGCCTCAGCGCTTCCATTACCCCCAACAGCTTTTGTTGAAAAACCTTGTACCCCGCGTTTTCTTAAATAATCATTTATTTTTTTCAACTTCCCTTCTATTGTTTGCACGTAAGCCTGAGCGTTGACAGTTTTCTTTGCTTCCAGTTCGTATGCGGGAATTGCTCCTTTAAGTTTTAACACCTGCGACTCCAGTTGTCTTTTTTCTTCCTCTTTTTGTTGATTCTGATATCTTAAATAGATAATAGCGCCGGAAAGTAAAAAAATAACTACCAATATGCTTGCGCCATAATGTTTAAGATGGCTAAGGTGCTTTGTTTTAAATTGCAGCGTTTGCTGTCGGTTTTTATTAACAATAATAACTGTACTGATTTCAGACGAGTTCGTTTTCATTACAATTAAATTAGTTTAACAAAAAAAAATAGTTAATCGACATAAAAAAAGTTTTAGCGATAACACCCGCCAGGGCTGAATTTTATGATTTAATCTTCGGGTGAGAAACTTGAATGAATATTTAGTTTATTACCTTTTTAATTAGATTTTATCAACGTTTTACTTAAAAAAAAGTCAGCAAAGTGTTATTATTTGGGTTCTTGTACGGCAAAAGGCGATAGTTTGTTTACTTTTGTGATAAAATTTTATAAAAAGACACGATGTATCCGGAATATTTAGTAGCCCCTATGCGGGAAGATTTAACCAGGGTTGGCTTTGAGGAATTAAAAAATGCCGATGCAGTAACTCAAGCAATTGAAAGCGAAGGCACAGTATTTTTGATGGTAAATTCCGTTTGCGGATGTGCCGCTGGAATGGCAAGACCTGCCGCCCGGATGGCCGTAACGCACGAAAAACACCCCGACAAATTGGTAACTGTGTTTGCAGGTATGGAAACTGAAGCTGTTAATAAAGCACGCGCATACATGTTACCTTACCCTCCGTCGTCGCCGGCAATGGCCTTATTTAAGGACGGAAAACTTGTACATATTATTGAGCGCCACCAAATAGAAGGCCGCCCTGCGCAAATGATTGCCGATAACCTGATCGGCGCTTTTGAGCAATACTGCTAATTGAGCTTAAAGCAAAAGCTGAAAGAGATAATCTCTTTCAGCTTTTGCTTTATAAACTATTTTCGGCTTTCTGCTTTTACCTTTCAGCTTTTACCTTTCGCTTCATTTTTTACTGTACTGCAGTTCTAAAGGAATCGTAATCGGTTGGGGCCTAGTCATCGACGGCGTTATGTACATTAGTTTCAGGTCACGCCCGCCGTCTTTCTGGAAATATTCTAATCGCAAAGGATAAAACCCTTTTTGCAATGGAACTATGTACGATTTAATATTGTCGCTATTATGCAAACCATCATCGTCAGCCAAAAGCTGATTATTGAGATAAAATTTCGAGCCATCATCAGAGGCTAACCCAAAAACATAGTAGCCATCTTCTTTCACTTCTATATATCCATCAATAACTAATCCGAAATTATTTTGGCTAGGCAGCTTATTGATATCAAAGCTTTTATCGGTAACGCCAGACTGAACTGGTTTTAATGTTTTAAAGTCCGGCAGTTTATTCCATTGGCCCTCGTAATAAGCATAGTGAAATCCTCCTGGTTTTACATTTTTTATTTTTGCTTTAGCCGGCCACGCTGCTCCTTCTTTTAAATTACCCGTTGCAGTGCTGTCATATCTTTCTCTGTTTGAAAATCGTTTTAACTTAAATACCGCCGGGCCGGGCAATGTGATCTGTGCTTCCATTTTTTGAGACGTCACCGTCGGTTCAGAGCCGTCGGTAGTATAGTGCATTTTCGAAACATCGTCAAAATACCATATTTTGAACGGTTTGTCTTTTAATACTGTACCGGCCATTGGGTGAAATTCGGGCGCTTTACGGCTATAACCCGCATAGGTAAATTTTAAACCATCATACATGCTTTTAAGCCTTACTGAACCGTGGGTTTCATTGGGATAAGCCTGGTCTTTCCATATAAAACCAGCGGGAGCTTTACTTTTAAATACACTATCCATCGAAACAATTCCCATGCCCGTGTAGGGCTGCCCTTCACGACCGCTTATATAAAGTGTTTTATTTAAGTTGGCTAAACCGGGTAGTTTATCTGTGGCAACTTTGTTCATCCAATTTTTATCCCACCAAAAACTTGGGTCCGCAGCGATATATGATTTGAAAACCTGCGGTTCATTTAACAACGCATAGGTAACAAACAGCCCGCCGAACGAATGTCCAAAAATCGTATTATCGCCATTTGACGGATAAGTTTTGTTAACATAGGGAATCAACTCATTTTTAAGAAAGCTTAGGAATTTATCAGCCCCGCCAGAGGTTTTGTTATCGTTAACATGGGTTGGTGTTAAGTCGCGGTCGCGGTCAACGTTTAAAACGCCTACTATAATGGTTGGCGGCATATAAGATTCATCCTCAATAAAACGTTGAACGTCTGTCATCGTCTTGGTATTCCAGTCGCCATCCAGCACATACAACACATCGTACTTATCTTTCGACTCTGGTTTATATTTTCGCGGCATTACTACCTGGATAACCCGCTTCTCATTAAGAATTACTGATTGAAGGGAGTCTCTTTTACCGGGCAGATCCTGAGCATGGGCAACAGCAGATATGCTGCAAAGAAAAGTTACCTGTAGAAACAAATTGAGTGTCTTTTTGATGTTCATTGTGATTGTTTTTATGGGGTTTACGATAAGACAGTATTATTTATCGATAAGTTACACTTTTATAGCCCTTTTTATAATAAATATAGATATCTATTAGACTGAACACAGTACATGTACTAACAACGTCTGTGGCGACACAGACTGGAGGGGTGTACTCCGCAAACTGCCCAATGCAAACTGCTAACTGCCTACTGCTAACTGCCACTCTCCCCACTCACTCGCTTCTTAAACTTTTTATGGGGTTAACCAATGCTGCTTTAATTGCCTGGAAACTTACAGTGGCCAAGGCGATTAATATGATTAATCCTCCGGAAAGGACAAACATCCACCATTGCAATGGCGTATGGTAGGCAAAGCCCTGCAACCATTTGTTCATGGCGAACCAGGCGATAGGCGAGCCGATAACTAACGAAATTAAAACCAGCTGTAAAAACTCTGATGACAGTAAAACAAATAGCGAAGCAACATTTGCACCTAACACCTTGCGGACACCAATTTCCTTCACGCGCTGTCCGGTGGTGAACATAGCCAGCCCTAATAAGCCCATGCACGAAATAAAAATCGCAAGAAAAGCGAATGCATCTGAAAGTTTACTGATAATTTGCTCGTCGTTATACAGTTTATTATACGCTTCGTCGCTGAAGGTATAGGTAAACTGAAAATTGGGGTTCAATTGTTTGTAAAGTCTTGCCAGGCTTGCCAGGACTTGTTTAGTTTGGCCGGGTTGTGTACGGATGAGCGCGGTGCCATAACTTGGCCGTTGATCAAACGGGACAATTAAAGGCCCGATTTGCTCGTGTAAAGAATTGAAATGAAAATCTTTCAATACACCTATTATCCTGCCTTCCTGTCCCCTGAAGCGTAAGCGCTTTCCTATCGGATCGGCAAATCCCATTATTTTTGACGTAGTCTCATTAATGAGAAAACCAGCAGTATCGCTTGGAAACTCCCGTGAAAATGAACGGCCTTTCACTAAATTCAGCTTCATGGTTTTTACAAAATCATAACCAGCGTATACGTAATTAAATAGCAAATCTAAATTAGGGTCAATACCATCCCAATTAGCACTATAATCACCCGTCTGAATATTGGTTAGATCTTTGCTTGTGCGGGTAATCGATTGTATACCCTGCATTTTTAGCGCTTCATTTTTAAACACATCGAACCTGGTTGATAAATCGCCCTCTAATGGCACATAAACCAAATTTTCCTTGTCGTATCCTAAATTTATTGACTGTATATAATTTACTTGCCGGGAAACGACGAGTGTGCCGATAATTAAAACTACAGCAAGTACAAACTGAAATACTACCAGCCCTTTGCGGAAATAAGTTGTGCCCGAATCAAGTTTTAATGCTCCTTTTAGTACCTTAACCGGGTTAAAAGACGATAGAAACAGGGCCGGGTAGCTTCCTGAAACAATGCCTGTAATCAGCGTAAGCGTTGCTAATTTTAACCAAAACATCGGCTCATCAAATGGTAATTCAATTTGTTTTTGAGTGATTTGATTAAAAACAGGCAATAGTAAAATCACCAACAACAAAGAAATTATTACTGCAAAAGCTGTGGTTAATAACGATTCACTTATAAATTGCTGAATTAATGAGGAACGCAAAGCGCCTACAACTTTGCGAATGCCGATTTCCCTGGCGCGTTTAACTGAACGCGCTGTGGATAGGTTCATAAAATTGATACAGGCTATCAGCAAAATAAAAACAGCCACTATACTAAACAGGTTTACATATCCTATTCTACCGCCTTCCAGTTGCCCGTTTACAAAATTACTGTGCAGATAAACTTTATCAAACCGCTGCATACCCAATGTGGCGGATTCACTGTTTCGTGGAGTTGTATTAAATTTATCAAGGTAATGCACAAGTTTCGCTTCCACTGCTTGCGGGTTAGCATCCGCCCGTAACTGTATAAAGGTACCAGGGCCAAGGTTACCCATCTGGCGCGCCCATGGGTTTTCGAGGTAAAAAGCATCCCAATTGGTTAAGAAATCAAATTTTTGCGATGAGTTTGCTGATAAATTTTCGAATACGGCGGATATGGTGAAGTCGCGCTTATTGTCGTACCGGATAGTTTTTCCAATAGCGTTTTGCGCGCTTCCAAAAAAATCTTCAGCCATTTTTTGCGAGACAGCCAAAGCGACTGGTGTGCTTAGCGCAGTGGCCGCTTTCCCTTCCAAAAGCTTATCGCTAAACATTTTAAAAAAGTCGGCATCTGCTGAGCTCCCCTCTAACTTTAAAACCTTCTCGCCAACGCGAAACACATGCTGGCCGTTAAACCCAAAACCTGTAGCGTACTCAATATCGGGGATATTTCTCTTTAACTCCACCGCCAAAGGGCCGGATGTATTGTATGTAGCAGTAGGCTTATGGCCTGAATAAAAACGATCGTAAACGGAGAACAGGTGCGGACCGTTTTTATGAAAAGCATCTATACCCAACTCATTTTGTACCCAAAGCAAAATGAGCAGGCTACAGGTCAGGCCAACCGAAAGGCCGGCGATATTAATAAATGTGTGCGCCTTGTTCCTTACCAGGTTACGCCAGGCTACTTTCAGATAGTTTTTTATCATGGATTAGTTAACTGGTTCAGCCCCCTCTAAATCTCCCCCTGTAGGGGAGACTTTTTAGTTTTCTTATTTAATACTATTTCTTTTAAAATTAATCGCTTGGTGTTTTCAAAGTCCTCCCTACCGGGGAGGATTTAGGCGGGGCTCATTCCGTTTTCAAGCTCTTAACCGGATTCATTAACGCCGCGTTAATACTTTGATAACTTACTGTCAACAAAGTAATGACCACTGCCCCGATTGCGGTTGCAGCAAATATCCACCAGGAAAGCCCCGTATGATACGCGTAACCCTGCAGCCAGTTAAACATAAAGTAGTATGCCACCGGAATAGCAATAAACAATGATATGATAACCTGCAGCACAAAATCTTTTGATATGAGACGCCATAAACCAAAAACCGTTGCTCCCAGCACCTTTCGTACGCCTATTTCTTTTGTTCGTTGCTCCGCCATAAAAGATGCCATACCGAAAAGTCCAAGGCAGCTTATAAAAATAGCCAGCACAGCAAATGAGCTTGCTAGTTTGCCGATGCGTTCTTCAGTCGCGAATTTTCTGGCATATTCATCGTCAACAAATTTGTAGGTGAATGGAACGGACGGTGAATACGTTTTGCAAACTGCCGCGATCTTACCGAGAGCTTCCTGAGCGCTTATTTTGGGATTGATTTTTATAAGCATATCTTCAAAAGGACCGCGACCTATCCTGAAAATCGTTTGCCTAACGGGATCATACGGCGATTCCATCAACATGTTTTTAATGACGCCTATCACTACCAGGTCTTTTTTTCCGATCCTTATGATTTCGCCGACTGGGTTTTTAAGGCCCATGTATTTTACCGCGGCCTCATTCAGTACAAGGGCAGATGAATCAGAAATAAACCGACTGTCAAAATCTCTCCCATCAACAAAATGCCAGCCTACGGTTTTGCCATAGCCCGGGGTTACCCAAATGTTTCCAAAACTATCAGACATGTTGGGATCTTTACCCTTCCATGAAATGTCGCCTCTGTCGTTGTTAACACCCGTTGTGGAGCTCGAGGATTCTGATATTTCTGCCACCGCTCCTGATGCAAGCAGGCCGGTTCTCATTTCATCAAAATGTTTGCTCAGATCGTTATTGGTGGTTTCAATATTTACAAGGCCATCCCGGCTGTAACCGACAGGACGGTTTTTGGCAAATTGAATTTGTTTAAAAACGACGATGGTACCGATGATCAATATAACCGATACCACAAATTGAACAACTACCAGCACTTTGCGCGGAAGTGCTGCAAAGCGACCTGCCTTAAAGGTGCCTTTCAATACTTTACCCGGCTGGAACGACGAGAGATATAGGGCTGGGTAACTTCCTGCAATTATTCCCGTAAATAAAGTGAAGCTCGCGCCCAGCGCCCAAAATATTGGGCTGCCCCACAAAACCGTTAGTTGTTTGCCGGCTATATCATTAAAATATGGCAGAATAAGCAATACCAATACCATTGAAAGAGCAAATGCTATAACTGCGATCAACAGCGACTCACAAAAAAACTGGTAAATTAATTGTCCTCTTAGCGAGCCGATGGCTTTGCGGATTCCCACTTCCTTTGCCCGTTTTTCGCTGCGTGCAGTGCTCAAATTCATAAAATTGATACAGGCCAGCACCAGTACAAAAATACCGATAATACCAAACAGCCAAACATACTGGATGGCGCCGCCAACGCTAACCCCGTTCTTGAATTCGGAATACAAATGCCATTTGCTCATAGGCTGCAAAAACATTTGAGGGTGGTATTTAAGATCGGCCCGGTCCATGTAGCGCAGCTTCACATCTTTGATTTTTTCCGAGACCCTGGCCATATCCGCATGGTCGGCCATCTGCACATACATAAATAACGAATTGTTACCCCAGTCGGTTGGTGATCTTTCACCCTCGGGGGAATGAATATAGTAATCCCATGGTCCTATGAAAGCAACATCGTGCGACGTGGTATTCCGCGGCAAGTCCTCATAAACCCCCGAAACATTAAAACCGGCTTTATTATCAAGCTTTACAACTTTTCCTGTTGGGTCGGTATCGCCAAACAAAGCTTTGGCAACCGATTGCGATATCAGCATGGATGACGGATCCTTCAAACCCTTGTTATTCCCTTTAAGCATCTTCAGCGAAAACATTTCCGGACCTTCAGCCCCCATGAAAGTACCGGGATAAGCAACCTTTTTATCACCAACCGATAATACATGCGGATCATTCCACGATGCTATAACAATATGCTTAAAATCGCCGCTATAATTTTTTAGCAGTTCTGCTTCCAGCGGCAAGGGTGTAACACCAAATGTGTTTATCATCCCATTGTTAGTTTGGTTTTGCATTACAATAGCAATGCGATCATAATTTTGGTGGTATTTGTCGAACGACAATTCATCCCATATCCACAATCCTATCAATATTGCAACAGCCATTCCAACGGCGAGGCCGCCGATGTTAATGAAAGAAGAAGCCTTGTTTTTAACGAGGTTTCGCCAGGCTATTTTTAAATAATTCTTTATCATACCAGGTAATTAAGCATCCGATCCATCAACTGCATAAAATATATGCCAGTTGTATAAACTACTTATTACCAATAAATTAAATAAATAAATTTTACTTTGGCTGTTCGAAACCGAACGGTGTCCGTCCGTTTTTAATTAATGTGTGGGTTTTTATTCCTTTTGCCCCAACGAAAACCAGTTACCTGAATCATCCTTGAACAAGGCTTCGAAACCGTAAAACTCTTTGGTTGGCTGTTTGGTAAATTCAACCCCTTTTGCTTTTAACTCTTCATAGGTTAACAGCAAATTTTCGCATTCAAATACACCAAAACCAAATGTTCCTTTGCTTACCAGGCTGCGCATTTGTTCGGCCGATTCTTTGTTGAACATCATCCCTTCATCAATTGACATCAACGCAATTTCAAGTTCAGGCTGTAGCGGAGGATTGACAGTTAACCAGCGCATACCCGGACCCATTGGCGCATCAGTGTGAACTTTAAAGCCGAGTTTATTTACGTAAAACTCAAAAGCGCTGTCCTGATTGAGAACAAACACGCTAACGTGGTTCATTTTTGTGATCATTTTATTTTTTTTGTAAAACAAAAATGAACACTAATTTATTCTGCCGCTTCTTCAAAATTGCGGAATAAAAAATTGTTGCCAGTTGGTTATCAATGCTCAAATAACCAATAAAAAAAGGAAGGGCACGATTACGCGCCCTTCCCATCAGCATATTTTATAGGTATAGTTTAATGTGCAACCCAGGCTGTGCCATTATATTGAAAAACAAGAACGGTAGGTACATCTGCACCACCGGTATAGTTCAGGTAGGTAACATCATAATCGATATTTACTTTAGGGCTTGGAAAATCGGTGGTCAATACCAGGATCATCGCGCTGCTCAGAGCGGAAGCACTCCAGCCAGAAAAATCTCCGTATTGGCCAAGGTTAGTCCTTTCAGCGGCAGTTCCGATAGTTGATGCTGCAATAAGTTTGGTATCGGCAGTTGTAAGCGTATAGTATACCGTTGGGTTTGGTATCCATGTGCCGCCGCTTTTTATATAGTTTAATGTATTGGTAACAGAAGCGGTATTTACCCAATCTGTGCCGTTGTATACCAATGGTATCACCCTTTGGAATGAACCGCCGCCATAGTAACCGAAGCTCACATATTCCAATTGCCCATAAGTTGCAGTTGCCGATACATTTGGATCACCTTTTAGCAGCGCATTCAAATATCCCGGCAAATTGGGTGCCTGGGTTCCGGTGAATTGATCGTAGCCGCCGAGGCCCAACGACGCATATTGCGCACTGGATACGGTGTAAATCACTTTCCAAACACCGCCGATGTATAAAAATGAAAATGTTGCCACTGATGTTGTTGGCGAGTTATAATAATTAAAGGTTAACAACGCCAACTGATTTGGTACTGCGTTTGGATACTTGTACGGAAGCCAGGCCAGAATCTGTGAAATGCTGAAATCGGTATATTTATTACCAGGCAATAACGCATAATCGGCGTTGGTAAGTGTATAAGCCACATCTTTATATACACTGTCTGCCAGCACCAGATAAGGTGCCGATACCGTATATGTTACATTTGCAACCGAGCCATTTCCTAATTGCGGGTCCCTGGCATTCAGTATAACCGGTATGTAGGTATTTGCATCGGTTGTATTATCAAATGAGTAGGTATAATAAGGATAATCAGCCTTTGGCAACAGCTGGTAGTCCGTTTGCTGCAGGGTGAGGTTCATCGTTTTTTTATAGCTAGACGGAACCAGATCAGGCTGCTTTTGGCAGGCAGTGATAAACATTGTCAATGCCGCCAATAAATAATATATCTTTTTCATATTTTAATGTTTTTGATTTCCTAAAATTTAAGTCTAAAACCGGTTGTAAATACTCTGCCCAAACCATAAAAACCAGTTACGCCCGAAGCCAGACCGGCAGCATTATAATCCTGGCCATCCGAAATATATTTCGTGTTCAATAAGTTATTTACAGTAGCGATAAGTTCTGAATCAAAGCCTGCCATTTTAAATCTGAATACACCGTTTAAGCTCCAAAGCGAAAAGTCAGGAATTTTGTACGGATGCAAATCAGGACTGGTATAATTCTGGAACGGCACGTATGCGGTATAGTCTCCATAAAAGTTATAGGTAACACCCACCTTTAATTGCGGAACTAAATAAATATCGGCAAAGACAGCAGAGGTTGTTTGTGCAGCATCACCTACTTTTTGCCCCTTCAAAAATACTTGACTAACGGTTGCAATAGGTTGCTGTTGGTTATTAAATACTGTTACAGGGCCCGCATTGCTGCTATACTTCCAATCGCCCAGTGAAAGCATACCCCCTAACGAGATTTCTTTGATCGGCCTGTATTTCAATTCCAGTTCCACCCCCTGGTGAAGTTCATTAACACCCGAAATGTTGGAAGTGTATATCTGATTGGTGGCGGCATCAGAATAACTGCTGGCAAACGCCCTGTCTAAATATGATGTTCGGTAAAGGTTTAAATCAGCCCTGAAAGTAGATGTTTTAAACCCATATCCCAACTCGTAGCTGAACAACTTTTCATTTACTGCATCTTTGTTGATCTGGTTGGTAAAGTTCTCGAATACATTACCAAAATAGGGTGGTTTTGTCAAATAACCTATATTGGCAAAAACATTCATCTGGCTGTTGATGTTGTAATTTGCTCCGCCTTTTGCCTGTACTGTTGAAAAATTAACATAAGGCGTAGTTTGGTTTGGATCGCTGTTCAGGTAATTAAAATAATCGGTCCTTTTAAGGCCGTTTTCTGATCCTGCCAGGGTAACAAATGCTGTAAAATCTTTTTTTGAGTATTCCGCCTGTGCAAATGCGCCGGCAGACTGTACATAATCCTTATTGTAATAATATATTTTACTTCCTACAACTGCATTGTATACGGGGTTATTGATATCACCGCTGCCGGTTCCGGTTCCCGCGTTGCCTGAATAGTTAAACGATACATAATCAGCTCCGAGCAAATCAGTTACTTCCTGGTAGTGAGTGCCATGATAGTATCTGAGATCGAGACCGGCTGACAGGTTGATATATTGACCGAGTAAGGTCCTATAGGTGCTTCTTAAACCATACCATGCAGTTTTGTCGTGCGAAGCATAAAAATAAGTAAGGGCTGAACCATCGGGATTAGCGGCATTTGCTTTGGAAGCTGCATCAAAATCAAATGGCGAATAGTAATTGCTTATCCTTGGAGCGGCCTGGCCGCCTACTCCGCCGCCGCCGCCGTTTCCAAAAATACCAT